>CABMHZ010000281.1 GCA_902386115.1 uncultured archaeon
ATTCAATTCTTGATTTGCAGGCTAACCCATTTGATTTAGGATTCATATGGGGGCAGCCTGCACCTATATATAGCTATCGGCAGCCGTGTTTTTGACAGAAATGGAGTAAAAATTAGCTAACTACTGACACTGTATCTCAAGGATGCAGTGGAATTTAAGGTAATCCCGCAAAATGATGATATATCAACTATTCCGATCTTTTCAGATTGTTTAACCCCGAGGGATTTTACCGGGATCGGCGTGTATGTACTCGTAATTTCTTCAGCATCTGATTATGAAGGATACGTATCCTCAAATAGTATAATGGCTGCAGGCGGAAATTCAAACTGCGGGCGGAAATATTTTACAGAAGGGATACAGTTCAATCTTGTGAAAGTGAAGCCTGGATTTATTACAGGTTCATCATTGTCTTCACAACTGGGTGTAAGCATGGCTGGAACGGGTTTGGCGGATGAAACAGGTATTATGAACATCCAGAAAACAAGAAATCTCCTTGTCCATCTTTGCTTCGGGACAGTAGATAAAAGGATTTTTTTGCGCGATCCATTCTTACAGCAAACTGATAGCGAAAAAATCCGAGACGGAACTTATGGTTTACTCGAAGCTATGCGAAATGATAAATCCCTGCAGGATAGTGATGTGCCTGTTGCAATTCTTTTCTGGAATGAGAAAGGGTTAGTTTTCATTGATATGTGGTCTGCGAGAAGAAAGCTTGTTTCAAGGACGCCTGAAAAGAGGTATGCGCAAATAGGTACGCCTGCTGTGGGTGTTTTGTCCCGGAATTGGAATCTTTGTCTTGGAGAGAGGAATCCTGCCGAACCCGAGGCGTGTTTCCTCCAGTTCCAGTCTCAGATCGATGATATCATAAATATCAAGAAAACTACACTGAATTCGATATCAGCCATTCAATATTTTAGCTTTTTACCTGCACTTGGCATTATACCTGTACAGGAGACATATATCAGTGGATATATCCAGGAATTTGGAAATAAAACAATTCCTCTTAACAATAGCGGAACTGGCTTAAATCCACTAACTTTTTTTAATGGGATTAACATCAGACAGCCTGTAATAATCGAAGGAGCGAAATTTGAAGCCGGTGTGCGGGATTCTCATTTTTATCCGCCTGTTGATACAAAAAGTGGTGAATTTCTCTGGCTCTATCTTGTGAGAGAGAACATAGAGTCAGTAATGGCGGGAAGGGGGAAACCATACATGATATTTGCAAACGGTCATATGCCTTTTATCGGCGATGCAAGGTATGACGTTGCGAGATGGGATTATAGTAATTATTCATCTTGAAAATATAATTAATAATAAAAATAGAGGAGTTAAAAATATGGTAGATATTTCAAAAGTAAAAGCCGGAAATTTGATAACGTCAGATTTGATAATTGATATGGCGACAGATATACAAAAGGCAGTGAAATTCGATAATAACGGGAACGTCGGCATCGGAACGACAGCGCCCAGAGCAAAGCTGGATGTAAAGGGAGAGATCGGATTAAGCGCACCTGATGCCGGTATATATGGTATCAGCCTTCAGAGAACAGATGAACAAGTCAGGATGCATCAATGGAAATTTTGGCATATGAATAGTTCCTATAGGAAAAACAGTTTAGAAATATGGGAATATAAAGCTGATAGTCATGGTAATACTTGTGGCGGGGATGGCAATGATGGAGCTATGTGTGACCCCAGGATAGTTATCCTGGAAGGTGGCAATGTCGGTATCGGTACGACAAGTCCGAGCGAGAAATTGACGATTCAAGGAGATGCGTCGGCACCGGTCGCTCTTAATGTTGGCGGTACATCTAATGCAAAAATAAGAGTTCGCCATATTGATGGAAAAGATCACCAGAGTAGGAATTTGGACAACTTATACCTGCAATATGGAATAAATAACCATACTATTTTGAATGCAGGCGGAAGTACTGGCAACGTCGGCATCGGGACGACAGAGCCCAGAGCAAAGCTGGATGTAAAGGGGGAGATCGGATTAAGCGCACCTGATTTCTGTATATACTGTATCAGCCTTCAGATAACAGATGAACAATACAGGATGCATCAATGGAAGTTTTGGCATATGAATAGTTCATATAGGAAAAACAGTTTAGAAATATGGGAATATAAAGCTGATAGTCATGGTCTTACTTGTGATGGAGATCTTAATGATGGAGCTATGTGTGCCCCCAGGATAGTTATCCAGGAAGGTGGCAGCGTCGGCATCGGGACGACAACCCCTACAACCAAGCTACATGTTGCAGGGGGCTGGGTTAGAGTTGGTAATAATGCTGATGAATCAATCCAGCTTGAAACTCAGGGAACATTTCACAGAATTGCTTTCAATGAATTGAGGTTTTGGGACTGGCATTCAGGTTATGATATTGTAACATTTAAGGACGGCAACGCGTACAAGCCGGGCGGCGGTGCATGGGGTGTTTTATCAGATATAAGGTTAAAAAAGAATCTTCAACCCCTGAAAGGAACTTTAGACCTGCTTTTAAAACTTCGAGGTATAAGTTTTGAATGGAAAGAACCAGAAAAGCAGGGTAATTTGACCGGAAAACAGATCGGTTTGATCGCAGATGAAGTCAAAGATGTATTTCCTGATTGGGTGGGAATAGGTTCAGATGGATTTAAAACCCTGTCAATAAGAGGTTTTGAAGCACTGACCATAGAAGCATTTAGAGACCTCAACGCAGAAATAGAAGAACTAAAATCAAAAAATAATGAGTTTGAGAACAGGATTAAAGCTTTGGAAAAAAAAACTAAGCCAAAGTAATTGATAGAATTTCAATCAAATCAAATATTAACATTGTTTATATTGATAGTAATTGGAGAGTAATATCATGAAACAACAATTAGAAAATCGCCTGAAGGAACTCCGATCCGAGTTCGAATCCGGTCAGAAAGCACTTGCAGATTTCGAAATAAAACAAACAAATCTCAGGAACACCCTTCTGCGCATAAGCGGTGCGATACAGGTGCTGGAAGAGGAATTGGCTAAAGAAAGCAAGGTAGAGCCGGGCAACTCAGGGCAGTCTGAAGTTTTTCCTGAACCTGAGCACAACAATATGAAGGTCGTTGAAACTTAGATAGGATGTTATTAAAGAACAGCCCCCAGATAGGCATCCTCAGGATCTCAAGCCTGGAAGAAAATGACATTTCTCTGCGGCTCTCAATATCCACAGCCCTGAACAGCGTCGAATTCTCACCGCGCGGCATTTCCCCTTCTTCCATATTGATAGTAAGAGAACTAAAAGACCCGATGCCGGGACATTTTTTACCCCGCTCGGCTTCCGCTGATCCTGAATGGGGGCTTAAGCTCCGGGAATCAATAACAGAAATATATCATAAAGCTTCCCGATCAGTTTCGGGTATCATCCCTTACAATTCTCCTGCCGTTCTTTTTGCAGATGAAAGCGAACTTATAGCCTGCCTCCTCATGGACATGAGCCTTGGAATGGCAGGCGAGCGCTGGTGGTGGAAGGTCATAATACGGAATTTCCCGAACATAAAAATCGGGGGCATAAAGGAAATAGCACGGATGAGTGCGGAAAATCTTCCTGCCGCCATCATTCAGATTTACGAGTGGGGGCAAATTTCTTCTTTTTTTTCAGCGATCACAGTGCAGGATTCTGAAGTGATATTCTCGGAAGTAAGCAGGGAATACGGTGTTCCTGAATCGGAAATACGGCGGGTCATAGTTGAAATGAGAAAAATCGGACTATATAATGAGATCCAGGATAATCCGGCTGGAAAAATAACAGGTAAAGAGCCAGAAACGAGCGGTTTTTCCGGATCAATAGAATACTTATTACAAAAGATCAGAGAAAGTCAATTCTTTTCAATCCGTGAAACAGAAAAAATCTCTCTTTTTGCGCTCTGTATTATTCTTCGACTCAGACCTTCAATAGCGCGGACAAATGTTTTTATTCCTGTGCTACTTGAATTTATTGCTGAAATCCAGAAGAAGAATAGTTTAATAAATAATATAAAATATGCAATAACAAATACAATAACAAATACCACTTCCGGGGAAGAGAAAAAAAATGAAATAGCAGGAGCCTGGCAGGTAGAAGCGGATGAAAATGGAAATGCGCCGATCAAGTCAGAAGATGAAAAAAACAGGGTAATACCATCTATTCCACGACATGGTCATGATGATAGGATAAAGCATCCAATCGAAAATAGAGGTAAAAAAGCCATAATAAGTAAATTTGATTTTAGAAGTAAAAATATATCCGACAATATCGATGAAATTTCAGGAAGATCGATTAAAATAGAGGAAGTTTCATCTGCAAAAGAGAAATACAGGGAAACACCTGAATATCCTCCAGTCAAAATCCCGGAAGAAAAGATATTCACGGGATTGCATGAAACAATATTATCCGGGACTTTCCAGCCTTCAGAAGATACTGAAAAAGCGCTGCCTGTACAGGAAGAAGTAAGATCCTCTGATAATGGCATAAGAACGCATCTTTGCGGTGTATTCTATCTCATAAACCTGATGCGTGAGCTTGACCTTCCAGCCTGTTTTGAAGAAGAATTCGGGCTTTCAAGCCATGTTGGCGCCTGGGGAACACTGGAACTGCTGGGAAGAGCGATCATCGGAAATGACGAACGGTTCAGGAACGATCCGCTCTGGGATATCCTGGCAGAACTTGACGGAAGAAAAAAGGGCACTTTTCCAGGGAACGATATACGGGACGGCGGAACGTATAAAATGCCGCTATCGTGGTATGAAAAATGCAGACAGAAAACGGATGCAGGATTCTTATTTGATGAAGTTAGTTTTGAGAAAATCGAAGGGCTTCTTGATCTGCCTCCAGTCCTTTTTCGGTTAATGTCATGCATAATGCCATTTATACGATGGTATCTAAGGTCAAAGATTGATCCCGATACAAGAAAAGAAACACCGGAAAAGGATTTGCTGATCTGTGATGGTAATATCTATGCCACATCTTCGCATATCGATATCATAATAAGCCTTGAAGATATTTCAATTGAAGCGAGAATGTCAGGTCTTGACAGGGATCCTGGCTGGGTGGCAAATCTTGGGAGAGTTGTGAAATTCCATTTTGAATAAAAGGAGAGAAAAGAATTGGGAAAAAAAGAAAATGCAATAAAAGACGTCCCATACACGCCTGAAGATCATTTTGTTCTTAATTTTTATGCGGCGTTATTCCTGATTCTCAATTATATGCATCGTATCGGTGAGCTTAAGGGAACTACGGGAGCATTCACTAAATTCCCTTTTCTTGAAAAATATCTTTTGGAAATAATGAGATTTATTCCTGAGGAAATGAACTGGGAAGATGGACAGATCTTTTTTGAAAAAGAGTTGAAGGACTGGGAGGAAGCATCACCGGAACATCTTCCGATCCTGGCACTATGCAAAAAAAACGGATTTTACTATAAAAGCCGGATGGCAATGATGATAATTGGGGTAGTGGAGGAAGATTCAAGATTCGGGACATTAATGGCAGGGCTGCAAAAGCCCCTGGCACACAGGCGCGTATGTCTTGAGACCGTTGAGCAGATAATGTCAGGGAAGGACGGAATATCTCAAAATGTCTGCAATTCATTATTATCAGCGAATGTTATTGAGGTGATGAACCGGGATGAGCCAAGATCTGAATGGGTTCTTCGGGTCTCCCCGTTCATGTGGGATGTATTGCGGGGAAATGTCCCTTCTGAACCTGCTCCCTGGTGCAGGTTCCATCCGCTGGATGAATTTCCTGACATAAATGAACTAAAATATAATGCTGAATTCAAGATGAAACTTGAGAATGCCCCCTCGCTTTTCACAGGAGGGTACGCAGATGTTCTTATCCTGCGGGGGATGCAGGGCGAACCCCGTCTGTCTGTGATAGGAAGCATAGCCCGAAGTATGAATATGGGAATAATCGAAATAACGGATATTTCACATTTGGCACCGAAGAATTGGGAGATACTTGGCTCTTTATGCGTCATGATGCGCTCAATGCCTATTATTATACTCGATCCTGGACCAGGTGAGACAGTTGAGATACCTGAGATAAAAGGAACTTTCTGCGGGATAATAATGGGAAACGAAGGCGGAA
>CABMHZ010000282.1 GCA_902386115.1 uncultured archaeon
CCCTAATGATAGAATATATCACATATCCTCCGGCTTTTTGTAAGATTGGATCCTCTTAAGGTGTAACACGCGGTCCTCCCACAGCAGAAATGTCGTTATTTTCAAATTAGCCGTTACCATTTTTGAGCCAGTCTTTCCGTGGATAAGCGTCGTTGTCAATAAATGCCAGATATTTTCCATCCGAATAAGCTATTCCAAGATTCCTTTTACGCCCCGGAGAAACTTCACCCGTTGGAATTATTTTTATTCTCTGAATTGGAAGTGATTCATGATCGGGAAGAACTATTATTTCAAAATTTTCATAATCAAGCTCTTTGCATCTTTTTATACATTCAATAGTGAAGGGGTCGATCTCTTTACACGGAATAATTATTGAAACTATATGATTCATTCGGCTTCTTCCAATCCATAAATTTTATTATTCTGCATAAATATCATAAGTGAGAGACAAATTGAGATATTAAAAAGCATCAATAAATCCAAGATCAGGATTTACTGATGTCCTGAGCGGATTCGGACAATAATTCATTATTGCGGTCTAAACTGGACTTATTATCGTCATAATACTTCAATATTTTCATCCTGTAAAACACGGCACTTGTATCCACCAGCATATTCCATATAGCTTTCGTATTCACATGGCTGCTAAAGCCCATATTAAGCTCTATTGGCGATTCCATTATTTTATATCCCAGACGATGTGCATTTGCAAGGATCTCGATATCAAAAGCGTAACGTTTAACAAGGACTTTAGGAAGCACATCCTCCAGCACTTCTCTTTTATAAAGTTTCAGTCCTACCTGGGTATCCCTGACAGGAAGACCAAATAGGGTTTTTATGAATAAATAATAAATATCACTCAAAACTTTCCGTTCAAGTGGATAATTAACTTTTGATCCCGGATGTCTTTTTGAACCTACAATGACATCCACCTCGTATTTTTTCATATATTCCATCATTGTTTTTATCTGCCTCGGATGCAGGTTCAAATCCGCATCTATGAATGCAACTATGTCACCAGTCGCATGCTTAAATCCATATTTTACTGCATAGCCCTTCCCCTGGTTGCCTCCATAACTTACAACTTTTACATTCTTGTTCTCTTTTGCAAATTTCTGGACTTTTTCAAGTGTCCCATCAAGGCTACCATCATCTACAACTATTATTTCAGGTTTTGTACCGTTTAATGAAGAGATACATTCTTTAAGCGTTTCAAGGATGATTTCTGTCTCATTATATGCCGGTATTACAACTGAAAGTCTTCTTGGCAATTTTCCACCCATCGTACACCTAAATCGATTTTACTTCTATATATCTTTTTTCGTCGATTTTAATGGATTCCCAAATACTTCAATTAACAGTCCTGCAAAAAGCAATATAAAAAGAGCTGCCAGTATTTTGGCTACAACATAGAGATTTTCATGGAATATGCTCATTAATATTATTTCCAAAATAAGGATCGCTGTTGTCATATATATGAACCTGAAGTTCTTGATAGCAATATTATAAATTATTATCATATATGAAAGGGAAAAGAACATCATGGATATTCCGAGTATTCCAATAATTCTTGTTGCCACAGCATATTCCCTGCCGAACAGCAGACTCACTACGAAATCGGGAGCCACCCAGTAAAAAAATACCGCAATAGTGGATAGGAAGAAAGTATAACCAAGACAATTTTTCAGGATCCTCAATGTGTTTTCTTTTTTAATATGAAGCTCAGAGACATTCGGAAGCATTACTGTTGCTATTGACCCTGTGACAAAGAAGATTATTTTTGAAATCAGCGATGCCGCTGAGTAATATCCGGCATCATTGGCATTAAAATAATGCTTTACAATCATGACATCAATATTTGAGATCAATGTGATTATCAGGATTGTAATAAATACCGGGAGAGAATAGTGGAGGATTTTCATGTTCGGTGTTTTAACGGATTTTTCCATCAGGATGTATCTTAGAGGTATCAGAGCAAGCAAAAATGCGATCAAAGGAGATATGAACAAAGATAGCATTGCTCCGTTAACTCCTAATCCGATATACACAAGAAGTATGCCGGATATCAATTTGACTATTGCGGCAAGTATGCTATTAATTCCGGCATGGATGAATTTCTGAAGCCCCTGCAAGGCACCGGTCACGATTGGATATACAGCTGAAATAACGAATATTAGCCCGATAAATAAAATTGGAATATTTGAATCAATATTCA
Source organism: uncultured archaeon (assembly GCA_902386115.1). Classification (GTDB taxonomy): domain Archaea; phylum Halobacteriota; class Methanosarcinia; order Methanosarcinales; family Methanoperedenaceae; genus Methanoperedens. The sequence continues at coordinate 2,216 of CABMHZ010000282.1, forward strand.
GGAATGATGCTATCACCCCGCTGGCTATCCAGATCAATATAAAGCCTGCAATTCCAAATAATAGAAGTTTTTTTATTGAATATATGAGAAGATATTTTATTTTACCAAATTCGGAATTTGCTCGAAATTCAGATGTAAAAAGCACTATAGTAGTTGAAATGGTGCCTGCAGGAACCGAAGTTATGTACAACAGGGAAATAAGGGCGCTGAACTCTCCATATCCCTCGGGACCCAGAGCTCTCCCTACATAAATCTGGAAGAAGTAATTTATTCCCCCCCCTAATATTGTTGCGATGAAAATTATACTGCTAAACTTTAACAGGTTATTATCAGTTTTAAGAATGTTTGGTATTTTTTTAATCATTGAGGTTCTAAGATCAGTGTATTGTTAAATTTCTTGATTATTTCGAATCCTGTTGTGTTAATATTTTTCCCTGTAATTTCGGTGTGAACTACTGCATATTTAACACCCATCTTCTTTAACATGTTAGCGCTTGTTTCATTGATTTCGGCAAGATTTTTCAAAATTTTTTCCGATCCACCGTTTACTAACTTTTTTTTATGGATTCGCTGATAAAATAAATACCTTAAATCCAAAATTTCCATATTGCTCGGGGGAATTATAACCGGATATTCGATTATGGTAAAATCTTCTTTCTGACTCGCAAGCCAGTAATACTCTTGTGGAATTATAATTTTGGTCGTATGATATTCATACTCATGCTCTTCGAAAGGATAAACCTGTTCTGGTCTTTTTATTTGGCTTATATTTGACGGAATTGGAGCAAATTCGAATAAAATTATGATCAGGATAATTAACATCGAAGAAATTTTCATTGTTTTTAATTTTTCCTCTAAGAGATATTTTGTACCTATCCCTGCCAGCATCGATACAGAAAGCATTAATATTAAATCAAATCTGGAAATTACACGAAAAGATGGAGCGATCATGTGCAGTAAATAGGACAGAGAGATGGGTATTTTCAGATTTCCGATGGGTAAATATGGAGGCATCATAAAACCCAGTGATAACAGAGCAAACAACGTAAATATTACAACAACCTGATGTTCCCCGGATTTCTTGTTGTTAATAAATTTAAATACAGCATATATTGCCAGAATAAATGGAGCAAAACCTATGTACAATATCTGCTCAACAGGGTTGCTCCCATAAAGATGCAACAAAACAAATTCTTGAACATACCTCCCGAATATAGGATGATATACCGGTGGAAGAAATAAATCCCAAGGTTTTGCTGAATAAACAAGGAGTTCGTATATGTCCCGCTCGGGTACTATTTGCTGAAATGAGAAAAGTGCAGGCTCAACGAAATAATAATAAACAGTGAGTGTAGGAATACCTACAATGAAAAATATGATGCCTACGATTTTAAGATTTTTAACGTTAAAGCATTGTATAAAATTTCTTATGTGGAACAACTTGGATGTAAAAGCCCTGTATAAAAAATATGTAATTATGAGGAGCAAAGTAAAAAGTGTATAATACCAGTTTGAAAACATTACAACAATGAAAAAAATTCCAAAAATTACTGCATTTTTATAGTTTCTATCTTTGTCTAATTTAAACATGTATAATAAACAGAATGGAATCCACTGAATTTGAGCAAGTTCCCAGTGATCCATTGCATGCGCTACGTGGTATGGTGAAAAAGCGAATATTACACTTGATATAAGAGAAGCATATTCGTTTTTTATCAAATAAAATGCAAGGGAATACATTCCTATTCCAGATAGTACAAAAGAAGATAATATCAGAAAATTATATGAAAAAACTTCCCCATATAAAGCTGCAAATGGTAGAGATAATAAACTGATTATAGGGGTGACAAGAGGTCTATAAATACCATCAGGAGCCCCGACAATCGGTGAAAACAAAGGAGATGTGTTAAGTTCAAGAATTGAGCGCTTAAACCACCAGATCCACCAAATAGTTCCCAATGGATCTCCGGGATATCCATAAAAACTCGATGTCATATTAAAAGCAATCGGATATGTAAATAAAACAGTTATAATTATTAAAATTACTGCCACGTAAAAATAATGGTTAAAAAATTTTTTGACCATAGTTTTTACCATTCAGCAGCATGACTTCCTGTTTCAAAATGATTTTTAACATATCTAATAATCAAAATCATGAATAATAGTCCCGGAACGAAAAATGCAATCGCTCCGTATAATCCCACCAATTCGTATCCAGCAGTGACCAATGATGAAAGTATCATAACTATAGATCCTGTTTTCATTAGAAACATGACCATTTGGAACCCCTGCCACAAGAATATCCTGTTAGCTCTTTCGCTTTGCCCGACTACTCTTAGCAATACCCCTAATACCAGGAGGAAATATGCAAGTATCGAAGTCCCCTCAGCATAAGTCCGATCAACCATAAGAACAAATGGTGTTATCGCAAGTACGATGAGCGCCTCCAGAAGGTACAGCGATGAGGCAGGTGTTTTTTCAAATAATTTTATTGAGAAGGCGCTTATTGTCCGGACCGTGATTTTATCTTCACCTATAAGTCCTGGAATAAAGTCAAAGAATCCTTCTTTTGATAGTATATGTATCCCCAGAATGATCAGTATCAGGTAAAATAGTATCACTCCGCCCAATAACCCGAATGCTTCAGATTTTCTCTGGTTGAAGTTTATTTTATTTTCTCCAGGGAACATATCCGCGAGTATTGCATATGAATTCTGCATTTCCTGGGTATCTTCTAACACAATATCCTGGTCTTTCAGTTCATTAAATAGAGGCACTGAATATGTCACAGGGTTGTAAATTGCGGCATCCCCATTATTCTTTCCCGATTGCACTGAATTCAACGGGATCTCAAAGGTCTTTGTGTTCCTCGGGTCATTCTTGATATTCTCAGCGTTTGCCATACTGTCCATTCCAAATAAAACCGTTGTTGCGCCAATATCTCCCTTGGCTATCGTCATTGTAATCATGTCATTATGCTGGTTAATGAAATTTTCATCAAGTTTTATTTGCAATAGCAATTCTGCTGATGCGAAGCTATTGTCATAGGATTTGGGTTTTTTAAGAGATATAGTGTTAGTTCCCACAATTGGTTTTTCTATATTTCCAGTGGTACTTTTTATTTCAGCTTCAGTAATTGTTATATCTTTAAATGTAATATCTGTCCAGTCAGAAGTTGTTTCGATGCGAAGCGGAAGGCTTCTTTCCGTGTTATTATTTCCTGTAAGCTGGTCAAGTTCAAATAACGGCTCTCTGCCTGTCCGGGATTGAAGATTTTCAGGTTCAATGGTGTAAGTGACATATTTATTGTCATTATTTTTGCCAATATCGGCAAAATCATATGTTGCGAGATTTACCACCGTATATCCAGGATCGTTTTTCATTATGGAAATGCTGGCATTATAATCGCTAACACCAAAATCGACCAGATAACTGGCTTTTCTGTAACTGTTGCCAGAATGAGAGTAGTTAAGAAGGATAAAATCTGATCCGACGATTGATCCGACTTGCTCCTGGCTATCTACTTCCAGAGGCATTACTTTTCGAATAATAATTCCTTTGAAATCTATTTCTGTTTTGTTTGATGTGGTCTCTATTATAAGAGGAATATTTTTGAGGTTGAGAAGTGTTGTCTGATCATTTACAAGTATGGATTCCCCGATCGTTACTGTGGTCCTCCCGTTATCGGCTTTTTCCAGCGTTACAACAGGCATGGGGTTATCCAGTGATAGATCCACAAGGAACTTTGAGCTTCCATAACTTGTGTCGTTCGTTTCCAGTTTCGCAAGTATGATGCTATTTGTCCCAATGATCGGTTCCCTGAGTTTATTACCTTTGATTTCAAGTGTCTGTGCGTTCCTGATAGTTGCGCCGTTAAATCCAAGTTTAGTCCAGTCAGAAGTAGTTTCTATAATTACAGGCATACTCAATGGCTTTTTGTTATTCCTGTACTCCCCTATTTTATCGATATTGATAACGGTTTCCCCATTGAAATCTTTTGAAATCACAAGATCAACATTTTCTTTGAATATATCAAGTTCAAGCTCCATCCTGACGATATCGGGAGCGTTATTGCTACTGTATTTGTTAAGAATTATTCCTGTTGAGTCAATAATCGGATCCTTCAAACCTTGCGTTTTATCAAGTATTTTTGAGTTCTTAATGGAAGCACCATCAAAAGAAACCCGTGACCAGTCTGAAGTTGTGGATATATTTACAACTATCGATGATGTTTTTATTTCGCGATTTTCACCTGCTGTCAGGTTACCTACAGAAATGTATAAGGGAATTAAAAGGATAAACATAATAACCAAAATTAATATCTTTGTTTTCATATTTCCACCGCTTTACTATTTTTATTCATTATTTCGTTGAGTATAGATAAGCATTTTGACCTGAAGTGTTCGCTCAAAAAAAGCAAAACCGCAAAATAAATGATCGCCCCGATAAAAATAGCTATTATCAGGTTTGGCATATATGAGAACATCACCTTTTTGGATATCCCGAACACTATTATTCCCATGACAATCGCAGAAAATACTTCATATGCTATCTCTTTTGCCGGAATTTTTACACTCAATTCCTTGCATGCTGTCTTTGTATTCCAGACAAATGATATGAATATCGTAAGCACAGTGCTGATAGCTGCTCCGATAAACCCGAAGATATATACCAGCAAAAAAGTCCCAATAATATTAATGATAGTTGTTGCGGTATTGACCCTGAAAACGAGATTTGGCTGATTAATTCCTTCTATTATTCTCACTGAAACGATCTGCATGGATTGGAATACCCTGGCAAGCATCAGGATTATCAGCGCAGTGTATCCCATTTTGAAATCTTCTCCATATATCGTACCCAGGATCTCGTTCGTTACCACAAGTGCGCCAAAAAATCCGGGTATCACAAGTAAAGGTGAATATATCAAACCGTCCGAGTAAAGACCCGCAATTTCATCTTTCTTATTTCTGGTGGATAGCTCGCTAATTCTTGGGTAGATCGAGTTTGCAACTGCATGGCTCAGGAGCAGGAATGTGGCTGAAAGTCCCCATGCGACCCCATAGACGCCCGCATATTCCTGGGTAAGAAAGAAACCTATTACAAGGATGCCAACCCATTCATATAAGTAACCTCCGAGAGCGTTGCCGAAAGAAAATTTCGAATATGAGAACAGGCTTTCAAAATGCGACCTTTTCGGGGTCTTGATGCTCACGCTTACAAACCTTGAACAAACAAGCACAGAAATGAGGATACCAATTCCAAGCCCCATTATCATCCCGAATATCTCAAAACCGAGAAAGATCAGGGAGGATTGGAATGCCACCCGCATGAACTGCTGGATGAAATCATAAGCTCCGCCAATATCCACTTTCTGCTCCCCGTGTAATATTTCCCTGAAAATATCTGAGAACTGCGTGAGTCCAAGTATGAGGATCAGGTATCGTGACAGACCCGCACCCATATAGGTATCCAGGTTATCCTCGAATACCAGTATTATCAATGCGAATAAAGTAAAGGAGCCCAGCCTGAACAAAAGGGAGGCTGTGGCTATCTCGGATTGCTGCGTTCCTTCACTTATCCTCTTGATCGTGGCGCTCTGGAGCCCGATATTCGTGAAAAGATTAAAGACCGTAAGGACTGAAAGGAACAGGAAATAAATCCCAAGTATTTTGGCTCCGAGGATGCGTGAGAAATATATCATCCCCAGAAAACTTACTACTGCGGTCAGGATGCTGAAAAGGAACCATTTTATGCCGATCTTTGACAGGTTCATTTTTTCGCTCCTCCCATCACATTTGATATTTCCGATCTTATTTTATCAAGGAAAATAGACGCGTCGAATTTCTTTGACTGTGCCTCACAGGCAGTTCTGTATTTTTCAGGATCCAACGAGGTCTTTTTTAAAGCTTCCATGATTTCGGCTATTTCCGGTTTAACAAGCATTCCCGTCTCTCCCGGTATTACGGTTTCCATGTATCCTCCCTCATTAACTGCGACAACAGGTTTTCCTGACGCCATCGCTTCAACAGGTGTCATTCCGAAATCCTCATCCTGTGCGGTCGTTATAAATCCCTTACATCCTGCATATAATTCACAAAGTTCTTCCTCGCTCACCTTGCCTATGAGTTCGACGTTTGAAGGAGCGTCAGCCAGGAATTTGATGTTTTTTTCCGCATGGTCGCCTTTACTGTAACCGCCTACGATTTTCAGTTTTTCACCAGGCAGGTTCCTGAAAGCCTCTAACTGCAGCCATATCCTTTTCTCTGGATACAACCTGTTTACAGACAGCCAGTAATTCCCGTTTTTTTCAAAATAATAATTTTTTGTCTGAACCGGGGGATAAATAACGACTGCATCCGTTTCATAATATTTCCCGATCCTGTTGCGTGTATTCTGGCTGTTCGTAACGATCAGGTTCGCATTCTTGATGGAACGCCTGTCGAACCAGCTGTGAATTCCTATCCATACTTTTGCTATGACCCTCTGCCACAATTTTTCCTGGCTCTTGATAACCTGATCCTTCAGGTCATAGAATGCCCTCACGGGCGTATGGCAGTAGTACATATTCGGCTTATGTTTCCTGGCTGCATAATGAGCCCAGTTACCTGAAAAAATAAAAAAATCATATTCCTGTGAAAAATCACACATAGCAAATTTCAGGGAGGCATAAATCTGCTTTAACGGAGGCGTTTTAATAGTTTCCCCGAGACTTATGATCTTCACATCCTCAAATCCCATCATCTCAACAGAATCCTTATCCACATCAGTTGTTATCACATCAGCGCCGAGCCCGCGTGCAAGAGTGAGAATGAGTTTTTCGCCTCCGCCGATCGACCCTATGTAGTCGTGGAAGATCGCGATTTTCAGAGGATCAGATCTTGCATCCATACACCCGTCCATCCTGCGATCCAACATAAACAATACCATTCATGATTACCGGAGAAGTTGAAATAGTCCCATTCATTGCGCATAAGCCTTCCACTCTCCCGTCAATCCTGTTCAGTTCATACAGGTTACCGTCCAGGGTTCCGGCAAATACCGATCCTCTTTCAACCACAGGTGAAGCATAAATGGGATAAAGCTGTTCTGACTTCCACACAAGCTCTCCGGTGCTGGCGTTCAGGGCATATACCTTTCCATCATATGAGGCAGCATAGAGGGTATCATTCAAAAATGCCGGGGCAGAATCCACAAAATAGCCGGTCTGGTATCTCCATAAAACCCCACCATTTTGTGCGTCCAGGGCATTTATATTCCCGTTTCTGTCCCCGAAGTAGATAATACCATTATTAAGAACTGGCGAAGACCATATCCTGGTTTTCATATCCTGCTGCCATTTTAACGAACCGTCGTTCCTGTCGAGGGCATATACAGTCCCATTGTAGGAAGTCAAATAGATCATATTATCACTGCTGGCAGGCTTTGAAATTACTGCACTTCCAGCAGTGAATTTCCATTTCAGGACATTACCTGAAAGGTCATAAGAATTTATCATATTACCGGTTCCCATATAAAGATCATTTCCATCAACCAGGATTGGTGAAACCGATGCAGGAATATCCGGAACATTAATTAATGAGGTTTTATCAGTCTTTATGTTCCTCACATATATCTTTGTAAATGAAGTCTGCTGAATAGCAGAAAAAAGTGTATCTTCCGTGATTTCAGGGAATGTGGGTTTGCCCGGTGTATCCTGTTTCCAGACAAGTGATGATTTATTGATATCAATCGCAAATAATTCTTTATCTGAAGTCGCGTAAATCATATCATTTTTGATGATCATATCGAATATCTTATTTCCGGTATCGTATTTCCACAGGATTTCCATATTTGCCGGATTATCATGAGCCGTCTGGATAGCGCCGGTACGCGGATTGCCGATGTATCCGAGGTCATCAATTGAATTATCCAGGATTTGCCTGTTGCTGATGCTGATGTTCTTAACAGAAGCGCCGTTGATATGAAGGGTGTAATTATTGACAGGTCCTGTTTCGTATGGCGCGCCGGCGGTGGAATATGGAACGACCATAGTGAAATTGCCATTTGCATCCGATACCGCTTTGCTGACGTAATCAAATGTCCTGTTGGCATTTGTAACTACAGGGACCGAGACTTCGAGTCCCGTATCCGGTGAAGTTACACCTTTAATAATAGCGCCAGGCACATATTCAAAAATTTTGATCTTTTTTTGACCGATCTTATTTAATCCCCAGGTTTTTGATTCATATACAAGCCTGTAATGAGACAATCCATTGTCCCGGATATTCAAGGGGTTTTCCATGGATGAACCGTCAAGCAGGTACAGCCTTGCATATATCGTGCTATAATAGCTGTTATTCAACAGGCTGGTCTTTCCCATGGAACCTGGAACAGGAACATCAAATGTATAGTAATAACCTGATCCGTTGCTGTTTGCGATCTCAAGGATACTTCCAAATTTCCCATATATCTCATCCTTGTATCCGAATCCTGTTTCATCATCCACGATAACATATCTCACTCTCCTCTGGTCAAGGATATCATTCGCTGTTTTTTCTGAATCCGCCGTAAAATACCGGGAGGCACTGTCAATTCCCTGCTGGAAATTATTAGCCACCACCGGGCGCCGGGCAACATATTCTATCCAGTTCCCGTAATCAGCCCATGCCATTATCCCGTATTCAGGAGTTTCCTTTGGATTATCGTAATAACTTGTAGCCTGAGTATTATTTCGCATCCAGGTAAGCGAGTCCCGCCAGTCTCCCGCAACATTGGGCGGCTCGGTGGCTACTGCATACGCCTGGTACGCAGTAGGCACGCCGATCAGCAAAATCAAAAAAGTTATGCTTGCAATAGATCTGGCGTTATAACTGAAGTTCTCATCAAATATCATCCTGTGAATGAAATAAGCTGCATAAAATGCCACAAAAATTGACATCATGTAAGAAAACCGTACCTGCCTGAATGTCAGGATAATTATTGCAAGAGACGGGATGAAAAATAACAGCTTCTCAGGCGCATATCTTGAACCTGACTCGGCTATGATGTAATAAAAGAACCCTATCATTGCAAAAAAAAGTGTAAATCCAAAAGGAATAGAGAAATACAGGGTTGTCAGGAATGTAGTATAATCTCCGGCAAAAGGCTGTGTTTCCGTGATCGTGGCAACCGCATTTTCACTGGACAGATATCTTAAAGCTTCCTCGAAAACACTATATTCCTGCGGGAACAGCATTATCGATCCTGTCATTAAAATCCCGATAAGAACGATAGCCACCGGATATATCGACCAGTGTAACCCGTATTTTCGCATCGCATTTGAAAGAATTCCCGTGAAGGTCATTGAAAAAAAGAAAGCGGCAATACCCAGTACCTGGTAAAGCGGGACCCATTGAAACAGATACAGGAGAACGGTTATTATAAGAGTAGTAAACCCTGCAACAGCCCCGGTCATTATTAAATTATCAGATGATTTCCTTTTGTACAGGTTAATTCCATACTGGATAAAATAAAACAGGTTGATTATCGCAATATATATCAGGGCGGCGCTCCAGGTAAATACCAGTCCTGCCATGAAAATGCCTGCAAACGCGGCATAAATGAGATTAATATTTTTACCGTATTTTACGGATAAAATAAGTAAAAGAAGGATCATGGCAAATAAGAACACTTCAGCAACATGATGGTCGGTAAATCCCAATTTAGAGACCGCTAAATGGGCAGGCATTATAGCGAACAGGAAAGCAGTCAGCAAACCGAGATTACTGTCACGCAGTTCTTTCCCTATGAAAAAAACCGGAAAAATCGTCAATGCCCCGAGAACTGCAGGAAATATCGCCGCAACGGTTTCGATCATGCGGATGGTCGGGGAGCCGAAGCTTAAAGCACGCGCTATGAAAGCTATTGTTATGTCGTACAATGGCATCCAGCCCACATTATAACCTGACGGATAATTTACGTAGGAATCAGACCATAAGAAAGCCGGGAAGTTCTGTGCGCTGTATGTGATCAATCTCAAATGGTAGTACACATCGAAACTCGGAAAAATGATATCGCTGCCTTCAAAGACATTATTAAAAGGTGCGAATCTCAGGATAAGAGCCAGAATAAAAATTGAAAAAAGGAAAAATGCAATTATAATATTATTTTTTTTGGTATTCGGGCTGGTGTTCCTGTTTATTGATGGTTCACTTTTCCGGGACTGTTTTTTCTTCCTGCCCACAGTATCATTATCTGATTTTTTCCTGTTTTTTACTTTCATGACCTACCAGCACAGTCCGATATACTCAATATCTTTTCCATGCGTAAGCATATGGCGTCCGTCTATGACGATCCTGGTTTTCATTTCCCTGAATTCCTTATCAAGCGACTTGAACATATCCCATTCGGTCATTACAAGACATGCATCTGCGCCGCGAAGCGCTCCCTCAGCCGAGCTATTGTATTCTACACTGCTGAAAATTTTTTTCATGTTCTCATTAGCCATCGGGTCATATGCAGCGACCTTCGCGCCATTTTCCAGCAATTCTTTTATCACGGGGATAGACCGCGATTCCCTGATGTCGTCAGTATCGTTCTTGAAAGCAAGTCCAAGAACTGCGATCCTTTTTCCCCTGAGATCACCGAGCCTGTTTTTCAGCAGGGTCACCATCCTTGAAGGCTGTTTTTCGTTCACTTCGATCACAGATTTCAGGAGCAGGGGTTCATAACCTATCTCATGCGCCTTTCCTATCAGCGCTTTCACGTCCTTGGGGAAACATGAGCCGCCAAACCCAGCCCCGGAATTCAGGAAGTAAGGTCCTATCCTGAAGTCTTTTCCTACTGCTTTCATAACTTCATAAGTATCTATTCCAAGTTCCTTGCA
>CABMHZ010000283.1 GCA_902386115.1 uncultured archaeon
AAACATTTTCCCAGATGCTCGGGGATCTTCTTGGCTTAGTGCGTCCCGACCTGACCTTAATGGATGCAGTTGTCGGGATGTAGGGGAACGGACCAAGCAACGGCACGCCAAGACAGGTCAATGCAATTCTTGCAAGTATTGATCCTGTGGCACTTGATGCAGTAGCCTGCAAGATGGTCGCTATAGAACCGTTCATGGTACCTTCCACCCGCTTGGCGCACGAACAGGGACTGGGAATAGGAGATATTTCCCGTATCGATGTACTTGGAGAGGATATTAACGACATGCAAATTGAGGATTTCAAACTTCCTTCAGGTAGTGCATCATTTTTCCGCGCCACGGGACTGACGCATCTCCTCCGCGGAATGCTTGTGGCAAAACCGGAGCTTGTAAGACAAAAATGCAAAAAATGCTGGATATGCATAGAACACTGCCCTTCCGGTGCGTTATCAAAAAAAGAAGATTATCCTTCATTTGATCATAAGAAATGTATCAGGTGCTACTGCTGCCAGGAACTATGTCCCGGTGATGCTATTGAATTGAAGACTCCTTTCCTTGGCAGGTTTGTGAAATAATTTCCTGCCTTACAATTCCGAAACATTTATTAAGGAATACTTTCATTTTAAAAAATAATGGTCATTATGGTTATCATTATAATATATTCTGTATTGAAACCGTAGTAACCAAAAAACGAGTATTCAAAAAGGAGAGGCTAAATCTATGAAATACTCTAAAGGCGATATAGTCAGATTCAAACTTGAATCGGGTGAAGTGCAAAAAGGCGATGTACGGTATATAGAAAAAACCCATCGGGGGGAAATGTTGTATATAAATAGTTTCAACAGGTGGGCATACAAGGTACCTGAAAAAAGGGTAATTTCACGGGTACGCCTGAAAAAATAATCGACGGCAGGCATTATTATATATACTTTCAATTCCAAATAAATAAGACTATGGCAATGTCTAAAAAGATCATGGAGCGAAAAGAAAGAGACAGAAAAGAGAAAATAGCAGAGCTTGAAAAAATGGCGGCTTCGGGAAGCGGCGAAGCCAAAAAGAAGCTTGCAAAAGAAAAAAGAAAGTTGAAATAATGCCTAATTCATAATTTCAGAAGGGGCGCCGCACAACTTTACCAGCGCCTCGGCTTCAATAAAATGAAGCCGGGCAGGAATTATAAGGATATGCAGCGGCGCCCCAAATTCGTATTTTTTTAATTCAGCAAGATAATCAGCATGGACAATTGGCGATGTGCTCCCTGCTCTTGCGATACCTACCCCAAGAGCATTCACAAGCAAACCCTCTCCCCGTTTATCTTCCAGTTCTAATAGTATGGATATGCCAGTCCCAATGTCGATAAAGCGTTTTGCCGGTTCAATGATATCAAGAAAAACAAGCGTGTGAAGGTTATTATTCTTATTCAGTTTAATAACGTCGTAGGGAGCCTCGGAAAGGATGACTTTATTCTTGCGTTCGTATGGAAATGGAATGGTCGTTGATTTGCCAAACCTGTAGTTCTGAAGTCCGCTCAAGCCAGAGACCGCTGACGAATTTGATGGGGCGTGAATGATGGCGGTATCTATGCCCATGTCTTTTGCGCGCAGGCGAAGGTCAATATGCGTTGTCGCAACCATTGCATCCCCTCCGGTCAGGAAAACCACATCCTTATCTTTTGCCTGGGAAAGCCATGTCGGCGCCTGTTCCACATCTTCCCGTGCCAGCACAATGATCTTTTTGCCATAGAATTTTTCCAACTCGCCGACAGTCGTGCCGGAAAGATGGGAAGTATAGAATTCCGCATAGACGATATCTGATTTTCTTACAGCTTCCAGTCCCTTTACTGTGATGTCTGTTTTATCATATAATCCAAGTCCTATAAAAGTGAGCACATCACATAATAGGTGTCAATGTTTGTAAGTGTTGCTATGAAAAACTATAAACTTTAAGAGCGCTTTAATACAGGAACATGGAAATAAATATGAATCGGCTTGATAACTATGCATTGACATTCGGCAAATTACTTGGATATATTTGCATACTTGTCGGAATATTAATGACATACTTATTGCTGAAAACCGTTTTATTCGGCTACTAAAAAGCACAGCAGCACAAAAAATGGAATGCTATTACATCAGAGTTCCTAAAAACACAGGAGAACGGACAAGAAAGGAACTTATCGAAATTGGGGCTATAGATAAGAGACTGAAGATAAAAAGAGAGGACGACTGCCTTTTGATACCAGTTCTAAAGCTTGTTGAGGGTTATGATACAGGAATCGGGGATTTTGAAGAAGTATCAATTGAACGTTCACCTGCCGAAATCCTGGGATTTTCTCCCGCCTACGAACAGATCGGCGATATAGCAATAATCGACAGGCATGAGCCAGATGCCAGGCGGGTCGCCCGGGTTTTGCTTAAGCAGAACAGGATAAAGACCGTTCTCCAGGCAGAAACATCGGTGAGAGGGGAGTACAGGACTCGAAGCGTTTCCATACTTGCCGGGGAAAAAAGGACCGAGACGCTGTACAGGGAAAACGAGTGCAGATACCTGCTTGACCTGTCAAAAGTATATTTTACACCCCGTCTTTCAACAGAAAGAATGAGGATCGCATCCCGGATACGGGATGGCGATACGGTCGTGGATATGTTCGCAGGGGTGGGACCATTCAGCATCCTGATAGCCAAAAGATTCCCGGGGGCGCATGTATATGCTATTGAAAAGAACCCTGATGCTGTCAGGTACCTGAAGGAGAACGTGAAACTCAACAGGGTCAGGAACGTTGAGATATTAGAAGGAGATGCCAGGGATGTAGTTATTGGAATTAAAGGGGCTGACCATGTTATTATGAACCTGCCGCACAACTCCATCGAATTCCTGGAAACTGCATTCGGGGTTTTAAAAAATGGGGGTATCATCCATTTATATGCCATATCTCATGAAGATGACCTGTTCGATGGGATTTTAAAGAGGATTGAAGCCGCTGCTGGCAATTCAGGCTTACACATTGTTGCCCTTGATAAAAGGGTGGTCAGACCTTATGCACCTTACCAGTTCAATATCTGTATCGATTTTCAGGTGCTCTCATCACAAGTTATTTAATATACATCTTCCATTAAGGTTTGCCTTCGCTTTTATAGAACAGGAATAAAACATAAAATAATAATTATTGGAGGAAATTTAATTGGCACGAATGCATACACGCAAAAAAGGACAGGCTGGTTCAACAAAACCACATAGATTAGAGCCTGCCAAGTGGTCGAACACGAATAAGGATGAGATAGAGAAGACGATCATTCAGCTTGCTGACCAGGGAAAATCGTCCAGCGAAATAGGTATGGTCATGAGAGACCGCCACGGGGTCCCTGATGTTACCCTTGTGACCGGCAAGAAGATAACGGCTGTTTTAAAAGAAAACAACAAGGCACCGAAAGTACCAGAGGATCTTCACAACCTTATAGTTAAAGTTCTCGACCTTAACAAGCATCTTGACAAGAACAAGAAAGATTTACACAACAAACGCGCTTTAAATAACATGGTATCAAAGATCAGGCGTCTTCAAAAATATTACCACAGAGAGGGCATTCTTCCTGTCGAATGGAAATATTCACTTGAGAATGCCGAGATGCTGATATCAAGATAAGCCACAATGACTGATGGAGATGAGCCCCTCGTTCAACTTGAATCATTAAGTGAACAGGTAGCCGGTGCCATAATGGAATATGGCTCGGTGCGTCTCATTTCTCATAACGACGCAGATGGGTTATCTGCCGCGGGGATAATGTGCAATGCACTGCACAGGCGGCAGATATTGTTCCATGCAACGATAGTAAGCCAGTTCGACAATTCGACCGTTGAACTTATAGAAAAAACCCCGCAGGAGGCTGTCATCCTGTGCGATATGGGAAGCGGTCAGAATGAGCTTGCCTCCAAAATAAAAAATGTGATAATAATCGACCACCACAAGCCCACAGGAAAGCTGGAGAATGCTCATTTCAATCCACACTTGACAGGGATAGATGGTTCTATTGAGATCAGTGCTTCCTGTGGAGCTTACATGGTGGCACGGTGCATGGGAGATAACACAGACCTTGCCGGGCTTGCCCTTGTGGGGGCTATAGGCGATAAACAGCCGATGAAAGGGGGAAATAAGTTCATACTTGACGAAGCCGTTGAAAAAAAAGCAGTGGCAGTCAGGAAAGGATTGCGCATGGGAGATGATCCTGTCGATGAATTGCTGGAATATGGTCTCGACCCGTTCCTTGATATTACGGGGGACAGGGAAAAGATAAGGACGTTCCTCGATGAAGCGGGGATAAGCGGCAGGATAAATGACCTTGGCGAGGAAGAATTGATCAGATTCAGTTCATTGATATCGCTGAAACTTGCAAAACAGGGAAGCCTTTCTGCTATTGAATCTTTGATGGGTGATATTTTTATCCTGAACAATGAGATCATAACCAATGTTTACGATTATGTGAATATCCTGAATGCCTGCGGGAATGCTGAAAAGCCGGCGACAGGCATCGCACTGTGCATGCGCGATGTTTCGGTTGTGTATGAGGCAAAAGCGATAACCCGCGAGAACCAGCGCAAGTTGATCGAGACTATAAGAAAAGCGCAGGCGCAAATCCAGTCCGGGCAGAATATCAGGTACGTCATGCTTGAGGATACAAGCGGCACGGGCGCAATTGCGGGAACATTGACGCGCTATCTGTATTCAGATAAGCCGTTCGTTACTCTGAACGATGTGGAGGACAGGATCAAGATATCAGCGCGGGGGACAAGGAAACTGGTTGAGGCGGGGCTTGACCTTGCTTTTGCCATGAGAGAGGCTGCTGCATCCGTCGGGGGCATGGGCGGCGGGCATAATGTGGCTTCAGGCGCATCGATTCCCAAAGGGACTGCGCCAAAATTCATAGAGTACCTGGATTCTGTTATCGGGAAGCAACTGGGAAAATCATGAAGATCAAGGGGAAGCTGATCATAAAGTGTGAAAATGCCGGGGAAATGGTGGAGATTATTGCACGGTCACTGGCGCCAGATAATGTTTCCGGGATAAGTACGGAAGTTGATAAGGATTCAGCAACGGTGACTTTTTCAGCGGATAAGATAGGGACGATGCTTGCGACAGTGGATGATTATCTGATGAATGCTGCTATTGTGGAAAAGATGTCTAATACGCTGAAAGGGATTAGAAAATAATTGTATCTTTGGCAAATCGAAAGTTTTTCCTTAAAAATCGATATATTTATGCTTTCGTAAAAGAGATATTCTCTTGCCTGCGCTGTGACCATCTGCGCTTTTATCTATTTCAATTATGAACAGTGATATCCAAATGGAAAATAATTTTTTAATGTGGGGAGAAAGAGGAGTCGTAACAACATTTTTATTGGATTTGACATCTTTCCAAACGATTTCAAAATTTCTTGATGAGATTGAGTTTGCAGATGGAAATAGAATTAAATTTGAACCGCAAAAGATGAGATGCGAACCGGACTTCGGAAGAGATGGTTTTGGAACTCCAGATGCAATTATTATTCTTGAAAATATAAATAAAGAAAAAATTGTAATAATTATTGAAGCTAAATTATCAAAGTATATTGTTGCTAGCAAAAATCCATCTAATCGCGGAAAAGATAAATTTAATAGTAAAATAAATGGCCAATTAGAACTGAATTACTGTCTTACTCGTGCTATGTCTGAATTCACCTTTAAAAAGACTGTCCTAGAAGAGCCATCCTGGATTTTAAAAACTAATTATAATATTGAAAGAAAGGGATATTTGCGAATAATTAAAGACATCGATGTTATTGAAAATATAGTAAAACCATTTGCCTTACCAGATATTGATTCATATTATCACATAATTTTAACTGATGATAATTCAAACCCACTGATAACAAATACTAATTTACCTGAATTGTACGATGAAAATAATAATAACATGTGGGATACCTTTAAGTCTAATTTTGGCTGGATAAATTACTTAAAATTAAAACAACTAGCAGAACATTATTTTAAAGATGGAAAATTTCTTGGCACACTTAAACTAAATTCGAGATTGTCGGATTACCCCTTAAATTCATTCGTCACTTCAAGAATTCAGGATTTTTCAAAAAAAAGTTGATTTTTTTCACCAAAAAATCCCTATTTGTTCCATGATTTTCCTCTATATTCCCGCATT
>CABMHZ010000284.1 GCA_902386115.1 uncultured archaeon
ACTGCTGCGTACATTTATTTCACCTTCATGGTTGTGGTCCTTACAAGAGCGTTATATGTCGCCCTCGCAAAGTTAAGTGTCGTCCTCGTTTCACCGTTCGCAGTCGCCCAGACATCTTTTATGCCTGCAATATCAAGCACTTTCTTGGCAGTCCCGCCTGACGCAAGACCCAGCCCGCGCGGAGCAGGTTTAAGTTCAACCGTTACGCTTCCGGCTTTGCCCAAAACGGCAAACGGTACGGTATGACTGAGACCGCAACCGCATTCCCATGAACCGCAGCCTCTCTTTATGCCTTTGATATTCATCTTGGCTGTATCTATCGCCTTTTTAATGGCAATGCCTACCTGGACATCCTTGCCTTCGCCGATGCCTATAAAGCCGTCGCCGTTACCTACAATGACCGTGGCTCTGAATTTCACTCTTCTTCCCGAGTCAGTCATTCTCTGCACCATGTTAATATCCAGAACTTCATCTCTTATTTCCGGTATCAATGCATCAACTATCTGAGATTCCCTTATCGGAAGCCCTGATTCAAGAGCTTCGTTCATTGTCGTCACCTGTCCTTCCTTAACAAGTTTACCGAGCCTTGTCTGGGGGAACCATTCTACTTCACGTTCTTCGAATCCTTTATCTCTCATATTATTCACCTGAATTCGCCTGGATCTTCTTCCTGGCAGACTCAAATTGCGCAGATATGTCTGATTTTCTGTATTTGTCTATCGTTTTCCCGTTTATCCTGTCCTCTGCAGGGAAGATCTCGGGATTATGGGGTATCTCAAGACCCGAATCAACCGCCCCTTTCAGGGCAGCAAAGATCCGTCCGCCTTTTGTGGCATGATTTAACCCTATGTCAAGAATTGCCTCAGCATGACCTTCCTTCTTCGCCCTGTAACCGAGCAGTAATCCTGCAAGGTATGCAGATGGGAGGTTCCCTGTGGCGCCGGAATATCCGAATTTCTTCAATTCTGTGGTATTTGCGGAAACAAGCGTATTATCGCCTTCATTTGTGGGTACGACCAGCTGTACGCTCATGTTTTTACTGCTTTTTCGGACAACGAGCCTTGGCTTCCTTGAAATAAGAAGCTGTTTACGTGCCCTGTAATCCGTTTTTCCCGCCCTGGCGCGTCTCATGTGGACTTTGTATCTTGCTCCTGTCGCCATTTTCAGACCCCCTTGCCTTTCAGCAATTCTATGTGAGATTTCAGGTGCGCCCTGCTCCTGTATTCTCCGCCTTTGGCTTTGAGGTATAATTTCCTGTACGTGGGAACATCAATGGTCTTGTTGTCCCTGAATTCAGAAAGCAGACTGCGTAGAGCCCGGATCTTCTTCATCCACTGTTCCTTCTTCGGTCTTCGCGCACCCTTTGCGCCATTCCTTGAACCGTGTCCTTTCCTGTGCCCGTATGCGCGTGTCTCATCGACCTTTCGTGCACGCCCGCGGCTGACTCCTTTGATCGCTCTTTTGCCTACTTTGCCTTCTTCCATCAACTTGCGGATATCTTCGCGTGTCAGGGCAGCCGCTATATCCTTTGAAGCTTCCGGGTTCATCCAGACCCTGTTAACTCCGATATCCATTACTTCTGCTGCCAGTCGTCTCTGGTTTGCCAGATCTGTCATATTACTGTTCCCTCCGTGTGGGATTTAATATCTTAAGCCCGAGTTCAGCAGCCTTTTTCTCGATTAAAACCCGCTTTCTCGCGCCAACCGTATGTGCGATCCTTCCTGCCGTTTTTTTCACGTCCAGGGCTCCCAGTTCTTCCGGGTTATTCACAACAACTTCTTCAAACCCGGAAGGATGAAGTCCCCTTACAAGAACGGGACTGCCGAAACCTCTTTCGACCCTGGGGCATTTTCCCTTCTGGCTATACCGCGTCTTATTGTGGATGCCGTCAGGTCTTCTCCAGTAGTCCTTAAGTTTCTTTTTCTTATGAGAATCTGTCTGCAGGAATGTTGGTTTCTTGCTTTTCTGTTTCTTCCTTACATCAAGAAGTCTCTTCGTTTCTTCATCGATCGAAATCCTGATATCCGGAACTTCTATAACTTCTACAGGCTTTTCTTCTTCTGTTTCAGCTTCGCCGGCAGATGCCTTTATCTTGTTCGCAAGTTTTTCTCCAATGCCTTTTACACCTGCAATATCATCAACAGTTGCTTTCTGAATCGATTCTATTGTCTCATAACCAGCATCGTAGAGTAGTTTTGCCTTGGCTTTTCCAACCCCTTCAATGGTCGTGAGCTGTTTTATTGCTTCTTCTTGTTCCATGTTTTCACTGCCCCTGTTCCACAATGTAAACTCCGTCCTGGAACACCCTGGGGTCGAATCTCTTGATCTTTGTTGCAAGATGGATATTGGCTGCCGTCTGCCCGACATCTTCCTTGTCAATACCGTTAACGATCACCTGGTCACCTTTTATCGTGACTCTGGAGCTGCCCTTGATACTGGCTTTTCTTGATTTCTTTTCACCAAGGAAATTATTGATCAATACCTTATTTCCCTCGGTCTTCAACTGGATCGGAAAATGTGAATATACCACTTTCATAGTGTATTCATATCCCTTCGTTACTCCGGTGATCATATTCTTCAAATGGGACTCAAATGTACCGAGCATTGCCAGTTGTTCTCTTCTCGGGGTTCCCGTACCGACGACAAGTTTCGAATCCTCTTTCCTTACCGTCACTCCGGGATACCATATATCTCTCTGGAGCTGCCCGAGCGGACCTGATACCATTACTTTGATGTTGTCAACAGTAACGTTCACGCCTTCCGGGATATCTATTGTTCTCTTTGTTTCCATAACCATCACCTAATAAACATAAGCGAGTAACTGCCCGCCGATGCCGCTATCTCTTGCCTCGGAATGGGTTATCACGCCACCCGGTGTGGTCAGGATGATCGAACCAAAACCTCTTGCAGGCAGGAATCGCTTTTCCCATTTCTCGAATTCTATATTCCTGACAGCGTGTCGCGGTCTGATTACTCCACACTTATTGATTTTTCCTCTAAGCTGTACCTTGAAAACACCGGCTTTCCCGTCTTCTATGAATTCGAATTCACCGATGTATCCGTTATCCTTCATGACTTTCAGAACGCTTCCGATGAGTTTGGAAGCCGGGCTGACAGTACATTCGGGTTTGCCTGTGTCCTCGGCATTTTTTATTACCGATAATGCATTTGCAAGTGGATCTATTAACATCAATATCACCTATGTATATTTCTCAAAGCCCATATCATATGCAATTTCGCGGAAGCACTGCCTGCAAAGGTATATGTCGTATTTCCGGACAAGACCCTGTTTCCTTCCGCAGCGTTTGCAGACATTCGCGCCTGCGCCGAATTTCTTATTACTTCGTTCCATCTAAACAACCTCCGCGCCGAATTTTTCTTTGACAAAGGATATCGCATCTTCTTTTGTCAGCCTGTGAGATTGCGGAATCTTACGAACCTCGATCTTCCGCTTGCTGATCCTGAATCCCGCCCTTTTCAGCGCCACGCTGACGTCCATCCCGTATATGCCTATGGCAGGGTCGTATTTCATTCCCGGGAAATCCGTATGTTCTTCTATCCCGAATGAAAAATTGCCGTTGTTATCGAACTGGGATGCAGGGACTTTATTCTCAACTATCTTTAATGCCGTCTTCAGGAAATCATTGGCTTTGTTTCCCCGCAGCGTCACTTTGCATCCTATCGGTTCATTTTTCTTTATTGCAAAAGCCGGGATGGTCTTCTTTGACATCGCCCTGACGGGTTTCTGCTTTACAATAGCCTGGAGCAGTTTTTCTGCGTTGGTCAGCCGCTCGCCGCTTTCTCCTGTCCCGACATGAACAGTGATCTTATCGATCGATGGTGTTCTCATTGATGTCATTTAGACCACCTTGATCTCAGGCGCTGTTTCGCCTATTACATATACATAATCTTCAACGGTCTCGAATTCTGACTCGTTGGATAAAACAACCATGTTGGTTACTGAACCGCGCACCTTGCGTATCTGTTTGATCTTACCTATTTCCCCTGAATGCTCGCCTCCAACAACAAGGGCAAGATTTCCGGGTTTATAGGAAATGTGTTTTGTTATCTTGCGGTCGGGTAGGGACAGCATGATAGTATCAAATGTTTTATAATAATTCGATGCAAGGAGATTGCTTCCATCGTGCAGGTTGAGCTGTATCGCACCCTTCCTCACTACGGTCTTGTCATCTATCCTGCACAGTTTGGTCGCTCCTGGTTCTTCTTTAAACAGTTTGAACTTGTTATTCGCATCCAGCAGGAGTCGGTAATGCTCATTGATCACAGGGAGCGAAACTACATCGAAGAGCCCGGTGATATATTTGTAATCCTTCCTGGGTACTCCGTCGATCAGGATATTCCCTTCGTTAATTATCTTTTTTGCTTCTCTGCTGTTGCTTGCGATCTTCAGCATATCTCTTACCACTACAAGTAATGGTATCCCGGTCTCTTTTGAATGGGGACCTGCATTTGCGCCGACCACCCATGGATGTGTTTTTCTTGTAACCGGCCATGAGATCGGAGCTGCTATTCTTTTCTGATGTCTGCCCATTTAATCACCCATGCGTCTTTCATCTTTAAGTTCTAATTTAGTTATCATTACATTCGAGGGATGTATCGGTCTTGGCACTTCGGTGCCGTCTGATTTTGTAACAGTGACCCCGTCAACCGTGATAGTAAATTTATTATGGTCAACTGCAGCTACCTTCCCTTCTTTACCTCTGTGGTCGCCGCGCAGCACTTTAACCGTGTCGCCTGTGCGGACAGGTACGGCATTTGTCTTATGCTTTTCCTTAAGCTCGTCGCTGAGCATAGCGCCCAGGAATTTATGTCTTGCATGAAGATCTGCCTGGTACCTGGATTTTCTCTGTTTTCTTGGTTGTGATGATGTCATAGTTCACCTACACGATGATCGAAGCTGCAGAGGCGATCTTGGAATATCTCTCAGCCGCTTCCCTGGCTACAGGTCCTTTTATCTCAGTGCCTTTTGGCACACCTTCGTCATCAACGATCACGCAGGCATTATCCTCGAACGAGACGCGCAGCCCGTCCGGTCTTCTGAATTCCTTTTTCTGCCGTATCACAACTGCCTTGAACATCTGTTTTCTCATTTCAGGGGTTCCTTTTTTAACGCTCACGATAAAGGTATCTCCAATGCCGCCGCGCGGGTATCTGTTCTTTACGCCGCGGTATTTCAATACCGAAATAACTTCTACGATTCGTGCGCCCGTGTTATCCGCAACTTCCATTCTTGTCGCGTTGTTTATCGAGCGCGGTATCTTTGCTTTCATTCCTTTCATTTTGCCACCTCAACTACAACATACGACTTTGTTTTTGAGAGCGGCCTGCATTCTGCAATGGTTACATTATCTCCCACTTTTGCGTCAATACAGGGAGGATTATGAGCATGTACCTTTGTTTTCCTCTTCTCATATCGCTCGTACTTAGCGATCTTTTTCATAAATGCTCTCTGCACTACTACTGTACTGTTCATTTTATCACTGACTACCACTCCGCTCAAGACCTGCCCTCTTACAGGCAGTTCTCCATGGAATGGGCATTTCGGATCAGTGCATTCTTTTGTTGGCGGTTGAACATCCAGCCCGATATCACTTGTCATTATTAATACCTCTTTTATTTCCTGAATTTCTTTCTGAATTTTGTCTGGATCCTGTTTTCGGGTTGCAAGAGCAATAATCTTCCATCAACTTTTATGTTTGACGGCAAGTAACGTTTACCGTCATAAGTTTTGCCGGAAGATGGGATCGTGAATATAAAAGATGACCCGGATTTGGGGATCATTTTTTCCCGGTCACCTGTTTCTACTTTAAACATGTTTTTTGTTTCGTCGACTATCCTTCCCTCTGTTTGGCAAAGAGAATTATTTGAACTGTCCACTACTCTGATATCAAGACCTATGAGTTCATGGTGAATGATATTGTGTGGAACAAGTTTCATTATTTTTTAGGCTCCTTTTGTATTGTTTTTATACGTGCTATTGTTTTCCTGATCTCTCCTATTCTGCCTGGACTTTCGGGTGCTCCTCCTGCCGAAGCGATGGCGCGTTCCCGTATAAGTTCCTGTGTGAGCTTGTCAAGCTCTTCATCCTGCTCAATAGCATTCATTTTCCTGATCTCATCGACTCGAAGTATTGCCATCAGTTTTCCTCCGTCTTGTGCATGCGGGAAGCCGGATGCCAGTAATCATATTCGGCATGCTTGTGTTCTTTGACATCGCCGTGCATTCTCTCCTCGACATCGCCTGCATGAAGATCCGGTGCTTTCTGCTGCTCGACAACTTCCGGTTTTGCTTCGACCGGTTCCGGCACTTTTGCCACAGGAGTTTCAGGTTTAACTATAGCAGGTGTTTTAACCAGTTCTGCGATACCTGCCTGTTTTTGCACTTCTGCCTGGGGTTCCTGTCCCTTTACTGTCTTGAACCTGCCGGGAAGTGTGACCGATGGCGGAACTATCCGCACGCGGCAGCCTATTATACCCAGCTTTTTGATCGCAATGGCAAAGCCTTTATCGACAAGTTCCATTGCAGGATTTCCTGCATGAAGCATGTTGCCGGCTACGAATTTCTCAGTCCGTTTTCTCGGACCTGTCAGTTTCCCTGCGATATCTATCTCGCATCCCAGCGCCCCTGATTCCATGATTCTCCTGAGCATGTTATGACCTGCTTTCCTGAAGTAAAGTCCGCGTTCGATGGCGCCGGCAAGCCGTGATGCCATCATTTTTGCATTAAGTTCAGGGACCCTGACTTCCTGAACGTCTATCTGCGGATTATCTATGCGGAAAACAGATTCGAGGTCATGGGTCAGCTTGTGTATGGTCTTGCCGCCTTTCCCGATGATCATACCGGGTTTTTCGGCGAATATTGTGACCTGTGTTCCCATCGGTGTGCGGTTGATGTTCATTCCGCCGTATCCCGCACGCTCAAGCTGCTTGCCGAAATATTCGGCAATCTGCGCCCTGTCAAGACCGCTTTTTACGAATTTACGTTCAACTCCCATTATTGTGCCTCCAGTATCATTTCAACACTGACGGTTTCATGGTTCTTTGGCGTTGCTCTGCCCTGCGCTCTTGGCATGGATCCCCTGAAGGTGTGACCCTTCTTTGTTTCGACGTGTGTTATCTTCATCTTATCGGCGTCAAGCCCCTTGTACTTCGCATTGTTCTCGGCATTCTGCAATACTTTGAGGAATTCCTTTGCTGCTTTCTGGGGGTACCTCCCTGTGCACATCCCTCTCCTGTGAGGGACGGACATGACATGTCTCTTATATGGGACTGCCTGTTTCAGCAGAACTACGTTTTCCAGGAACCCTCTTGCAGTATTGACCTTCATACCTGTTAATGCGGATGAAATCTCATGCGCGTGTTTTCTTGAGATATGAAGTTCCTTACCCATTGCTTTCGAGGTCTTTTCGGGATTGGATTCTATTGAATAATTTAATTTCATGTGCATCACTTCAATGGTATGAATTTGCTTGATCTTGTTGCACCTATACCTGCTGCGCCGTGTGAAACTTTCCTGCGCGTCAGGACGAATTCCCCGAAATAATGACCTACCATTTCAGGCATGATCTCCACGGGTGAGAATTCCTTGCCGCTGTGTATATTGATCTTCATCCCGATCATTTCGGGAAGAACTATCATATCACGCAGGTGCGTCCTGATGTTGGGGTCTTTTATTTTGACCTTGTGCAGCAATTTCTTGTGCTCTTCTGATATTCCGCGCTGGATCGTCCTTCGCTGTCTTGAAGGCACAAGGAGAGCGAACTCTTCTATGCTTAACCTGCGCAGTTCATCCAGGGATTTTCCGCGGTATGTAAATTCGCCTTTTCTTTTCGGTAATTTTGATGATATCTTCTTTGCCATGGATCACTCACTTCCTTCCTGTTCGCCTTGCCGCGATAGACCCGACCTTTCTGCCCGGCGGTGTGCCGCGCGCAACGGTCTTTGGTCTGCCGCAATGCTGCTGACCGCCGCCACCGAATGGATGGTCGACTACGTTCATTGCAACACCTCTTGATGTAGGCCATTTGGTTGCTCTTACTTTCATCCTGTGGTATTTTTTACCTGCTTTACAGAAAGGCTTCTCTGTTCTTCCGCCTCCCGCCACTACGCCAATTACGGCTCTGCACTTCGGGTTGAGAAGTTTCATCTTGCCGCTTGGCAGCTGTACGATAGTTTTTCCAACATCATGCGCTATGAGTATCCCGTACATGCCTGAAGCCCTTGCGAACTTCCCGCCGTCACCGGGCTGTGATTCTATGTTGCATAACGGTATGCCTTCCGGGATCTCGGATAACGTCAGTGTGTTTCCCGGTTCAACCGGTACTGATATCCCGCACTGGATGATCTGTTCGGTCTGTACCCCTTCCGGCACAAGCATCAATCTTTCCTCTCCATTGCTGAACGAGATCCTTGCAATGGGGGCAGACCGCGCCGTATCATGGATTATCTCAAGTATTTTTCCAGTCACTACACCTTCAGTTACTTTGAGGTGCTCAAGGTTCGCCTTGAATTTATGAGAAGGCGCACTATACGTCGGAGAACCTTTTCCCCTGCTCTGAGAACGAATTCTATGTCCCATATTATCACCTTAAAACAGTCCTAATCTTGAGGCAAGTTCAGTTGCAGTATTCGGTTCTTCGAATACCACAATGGCTTTTTTCTTTCCTTTCGGCGTCATCATCGTGTTCACGCTGTGCACCTTTACCTTGAAGAGAGCCTCAATCTCTTTTTTAACCTTTACTTTAGTGTCGTCCACACCGACGATGAACTGGAGCAGGTTATTCTGCTCTGCCAGCATCGTGGCTTTTTCCGTTACATGAGGATGTATTATCATTTCATTGCCTCCTCGAGTTTTGCGATTGCAGATTCAGTATAAATAGTCAGGCGACCGGGTGACGTTCCCGGCGCCAGCAGTTCTGCATTCAGCATATCATGGGTAATAACGTCCACGCCCGAAAGGTTGCGGGCTGCCCGCACAAGCCCTTTATCCTCGGCGGTTACGATCAAAATGCTCTTTGAGCGCTTGTATTTCCTGCCTCGAAGTTTCCCTCTTCCCGCGCGAATGGTCTTGACCTTTGCACGCTCGATATCATCCCATACCAGGGCTGCTTCCATGAAGGATTTGACGTCCTTTGTTTTCGTGAGCGAAGCAAGATCATCGACCGCGATCAATGGTAACTGTGCACTGAACTGGTGCCCGCGTTTTTTCACAATTTCCATATCGCCTGTGGCTGATATCGCTGACCTTATCGCTTTTGCGCGCTCTTTGTCATTGATCTTCTCTGTCCTGTCTGCTTCGGGTTTTGGCGGATGGGCTTCCCTGCCTTTTACAGCCTGTGGTATTCTTGCTGCCCTGCTGCCGTTCTTGAGCCTTGCAACCCTTGAAACACCGCGTCCCGGACCCCAGCCTTCTGCCGATGTCCTCATTCCTGCGTACATGTGCGCACCGTACGGCTGCTGGCGGTTAGCCTGTGAAGCCAGTACTGCTTTCTTAATAAGGTCAGGACGAAGCGGCTCATCGAAGAGCCCTGAGTTGATCTTTTTTGCAGATTTTCCTGATAGATCGATTATATTTATTTCCATTTTGGATTCACCCCTGCTTCGATTCAAGGCTCACATAAGTGATTTCCGGAGCCGGTAATGTTTTCTTCTGTCTGATAGCGGGTCTCATTCGTACCAGTCTCTTTGCAGGACCGGGTACGCTTCCCTTGATGATTATATAATCATTCCTCACTATGCCGTAGTTCAGGATGCCGCCTTCCGGAGTTACGGCTTTGCCGTCCTTGCCTATCTGCATTATCCTCTTGTTGAACTCAGTCCTCTGGTGGTAGCCTGTCTGCCCGATCTGCGGCACTCTCCAGCTTACATGTGAGGGATGCCATGCACCCAGCGTGCCTATTTCTCGTACGCTGCCTGCTCTTGAATGTTTGGATTTCTGTAACTGGATGCCCCAGCGCTTTATCGGTCCCTGGGTTCCTTTGCCATTGGTTATTGCCTGTACATCTATAATATCGCCGTTCGCGAACACGTCGCCTATATTGACGGTCTTTCCGAGAAGTGTCCTGGCATATTCGAACCTCGCCTTCAGTTCAGTGCCGCCAATGTTGTTTTCCATGATCTCAGGTTTTTTCTTGGGGATGCCTGTCACCTTTTCCGGAAGAGTGTACATGATAACCCTGAGGTCTTTTGCGGTCCCGTCCTTGATGAGCTGGTCGATCTTCGTAAGTGCAGCCGGGAGGTCGTGCTTTTTTGGAACAGTCATTGCACGGTTCAGCTCTTTATCCAGTTCTGTTGTCCATGCTTCGGCTATGGCAGTTGCACCATAAGTAGTATTATTATAAACCCGTATGGCAGCTACCTTCATGGGAGGCGCCTCAAGAATGGTAACAGGTACTGATATTTCCATGCCTGATGTCAGGCTGTTGGGAACGTCATCTGTCATTATTACATGCGTCATACCAGCTTTATATCCTGCAAAACCCATGAGCTTCGCCTCTTTTTTCATTGGCCATGCTCTCACACGTGGGATTTCGCTTCGTGCTCTTATGCGCGGGCTGTACGCGATTGACCCGCGCCTTGGTCTGTGTGGATGCGACATTTTGTTTCTCCTATAAAATCCCTGTTATACTCCGTATAAAATACGGGGTCTTTGGGGTCTTTAATACATTAATACGAGCTTTTTTACAAGTTGCAGACATAATATGCCTGCATAGTTCTTCACAAATAGAGTTTGACTTACATGCTTTTCCGGGCATACGTTTTCCGCATTGGCCCTGCAATTCATCAAATCCGACTTTGATCGACTTCAACTTGCGTTATATTAACGCTTCGTACTTTTTTGCTTTAGACGATTATGAAGTATATAAATGCTTTGGGAAAAGGTTCTGTTAAGATGTCGTGGGATGGATTCTGCTGTTAACCATCGTGGGACGGCTGGCATTCTGGATTAATGTTATCCATTTGTTATCCCCAATAATTTCTATTCCGCAAGCTTCGGCAGGTGTTTTGCCATCGAGCCCCTCATGTATCCTGATAAAATTGTGGAATATCTGACAGCCTGTCAAAATTAAAATATGGGAGGAAATGACATGAAGAAAAAATTGGGAATAATTGTTGCCATATTGGTAGTGTTCGCCACCCTGCAGATAGCATTGGCGTCCGCACCGAAAGACAGCTGGATGAGTAATGCAAACATGACAAGCTTTAGAGAAGGATTGACTGTGGCGTAGACATACCAAAGCCATTAGCATCCTCCTGATGCCTCGGCGCTTTCAGCCCGGGGTAGTGACTGAAGACAATATGAATTTTATCCTCATAAAGGTTTAACCGGGAATCTGAAACAACCCCTATAATTTCATCCGTCTCCCCAAATATATCACACTTTCGCCACATCCCCGGCGCTCCCTACCACTATCTCCCTCGCGTTCCTGAACTCCT
>CABMHZ010000285.1 GCA_902386115.1 uncultured archaeon
AATTCAGGAGGCTCAGTTATCCCGAAGTGGAAAAGTATGTGGAACTGGTATTAAAGCAAAACGCCTCTGAGAGCAAGAAAAAAGAGAAGAAAAAGGAAAAATAATAAATCATCTTATCATTAATATTGCGATTCTCAGGATTATCAGCACCCAGCCGACAGCTACTATTATCCATATCGCTTTCTTTGCCACTTCTGCTATCCCCAGGAAAATGGTCAGTATCACGAGAAGTCCTATGGCATCGACTATGGTCTGCGGGATCGCGACCCCGGAGAAGGACTGGATGAAACCTGCAATGATCCCACCTATCCCGTGCCCTATGGTGTATATGAAAGCCATCACCGGGGTCAGTATATCTTCTGGCATATTCAGTCCCTTTAGTTAAACCAAATTTTAAGATTACTCTAAACTATATATCTTTATTGAATGGACAGGCAGGAGATGGCAGGTGACAATACTCCACCCGTTTGAAGGCGTGACCTTGAAGTAATAATTCTGAAAAACCAGCATTGCCCGGGTGGTTCTTCAGGTGAGCAAAACTATATATGTAAAGATTCATTAGTATAATCATAATGTAAAATGGTGATCTTACGGAGACCGAATTAATAGTGCCAGATGTGATTGCCTTAAAAGGCGATACAGCAGAGAGAAAAATAAGACTTGAGGACTGCCAAAGCCAGAATGAAATCATGGAATATCTTAAGATCTGCATGTCCTTATCTTATGTACATTGTCCTGAAAAAAGAATAAATGAATTTGAAATGCCGAAAATGATTATAGCTTAATCATAGTTGTTTTCTATACTCATTCCTCTTTCAAAAATATCAGCATTACATTTGTTCAGGTTGAACCTTCATTTTTATCTCGTTGAGAATGCCTCCGGTTGTTTCCCTGTTAGCATGCCAGTGCCTAATAACGAAAGCTTAATATAAACGTGATTCTTAGGAGAACGAAAGCCATCACAGGCAGAATTAGGAGGATAAAATGACAGGTCTTAATATATTCGGAAAAGAAGTATTTGATACTCTCTTTATAGATTGGCAGATAATGGCTGCAGTAGCCATTATCTCAGTAATCCTGTTCCTTGTAGGAATGTACATACAGTTAGATAAATGGGGACGCGGCATCCCCGAAGGCGCAACAAAACCCATAGGTGCATGGGGCGCTCTCAAGTTGATCGTAGGCGGGATATTCGTGAAAGGCATCGGACATGCCTTTGAGGTACTTGTGCTTGACGTCCTGTTCCAGCGAAGGACATACAGGCGCAGGAAAGTTGAATGGCTGATGCATATCCTGATCTTCTGGGGATGGATCGGGTTATTGATATTGACTATCGTTGCTGCGGCTGCTGAGTTTGCAGGACCTTTCCTGTTCAACCAGGACTACACTTATTTTGTAGGCGTATGGCAATTCCTTAAACTTCCGAACAACATATTCGGACTAATGCTTGTTGCAGGTATTCTCATCGCCATAGGCAGAAGACTGTTGTCCAAAAGCAAGGACGTACAGGCTCGCAACGCAGATGTGGACTGGATACTGATAATAGGCTTGCTTATTGTCGTTGCAACAGGATTTTATTCACAGTATCTGCGAGCTGACGTTTTTCAGACCCCAAGAGATATTATTTCTGCATATCCGGCTGGATTCTTTGATAACTTCACAGTAATGTTCCACGAAGTGTTCACACTCCTCTTCTGCGTGGCTTACCTTCCGTTCAGTAAGTATTTCCATATGATCGCGGCGCCCCTGACCATTCTGGTCAACCATGGAGGCGAGTAAAAATGGCAAAAGAAAAACCTTCAATAAACACGGTAAATTTCAGCGCGGCACAGTTAATGGAGTTCGATGCATGCACCCGGTGCGGCGAATGCGTCAAATACTGCCCCACATACGATGCCAGGGACAAGAACCAGGACATCGAGCCCAGGGACAAGATCCAGCGCTGGAAAGAATTCATGAACAAGAGCTATGGTCTGAAGGCAAGATTCCTCGGACCTGAGAAGATCGCTCCTGAAGTGATAAAAAAGTACACTGATGACCTTTACAACTGTACAACGTGCGGCATGTGCGGAACAGTATGCCCCGCAGGCATTAATACAATCGAGCTCTGGGAATCCAACCGGGCGAACCTTGTGAAGTACGGAACAGGTCCATACGGCAAGCAGAGACTTTTCCCCAAGCTCATTGAGGAAGGGCACAATCCATATATGAAGCAGCAGAAGGACAGGCTTGCATGGATGACGCCTGACATCAAGATAGCAGATAAATCCGATATCGCCTATTTCATCGGCTGCACAGCGGGGTACAACCAGCAGGTGCTCGGGGTCAGCACTGCAAGGATCCTGAACAAACTCAATGTTCCATTCATGGCACTTGGCGAAGATGAATGGTGCTGCGGTTCAGCCCTTATCAGGACAGGGCAGCAGCACATAAACGATACGCCGAAAAAGTCTTCAATTCACAATGTTGAGGCGCTGAAAGCCAGAGGCGCAAAGAGAGTAATATTTGCCTGCGCCGGATGTTTCAGGGCTGCAAAGATAGACTGGCCGCGAGCATACGGGAAAGAACTGCCTTTTGAAGCTATCCATATGTCCCAGTTCCTTGCAGAGCAACTGGATGCCGGCAAGATAAAATGGGAAAAGAGCCTGGATAAGACGGTTACATATCATGACCCGTGCCATCTCGG
Organism: uncultured archaeon; assembly: GCA_902386115.1. GTDB lineage: Archaea > Halobacteriota > Methanosarcinia > Methanosarcinales > Methanoperedenaceae > Methanoperedens. The sequence continues at coordinate 2,687 of CABMHZ010000285.1, forward strand.
CAGGCACGTCGGCGTGTTCGAGGAACCCAGAAAAGTTATCAATAGCATGCCAGGTATCAAACTCGTTGAGATGAAGCGCAACCGCAAGGAACAGAGATGCTGCGGAGCAGGCGGAGGCGTGAAGGCAGGCATTCCAGACCTTGCTCTTGGCGTGGCGAAGGGACGCATGAACGATGCCAAGGAAACGGGCGCACAGGCGCTTATCAGCACATGCCCGTTCTGCAGGCGAAACCTCCTTGACGGCAGGGACGATCTCAAGATGGACATGAGCGTTGACGACCTTGTTGTTCTCACAGCTAATCTGATGGGTCTTTCGACAGACGTTAAGCCGCCCGCACCGGGCGCTCCGAAAGAGAGTATCAGCGACCTGTTCAGGACGCAGATAATACCGCCCAAGCCGCCGGCTGAACCGAAGAAGGAAGAACCGAAAAAAGAAGAACCCAAGAAACAAGAACCAAAAGCTGCCGTACCACCGGCAGGAAAGAAGTAGGCTTACGCCTGCTTCTGACTTTTTTTATTTTTGATTTGTCAATTTCAAATTTTGACCGCTACATTTTTTAATCATATAATATATCCAGTATCTCACAGATGAGGTTGTAAGGAGCTAAGTTAATTGATAGATAATGAGGCTGTGAGCAGGATAAAGCTGGAAATTGAAAAACTTGTAAAGCGTTACCGCGACCTCAAGAAATCCAGAAATGACGATATCAAAGAGATGGCTGGGATAAGTGAAGCCAATGTGCGCGCAGATTTTATTGACAGGCTTTTTGAGATACTGGGTTGGGACATAAGGAATCCTGATGAGTACGACAGGGAGCATTTCATTCGCACAAGCAGCTTTCTGAAATCCGTGCCGACTTCCAGCACTATCTCAATTTGCGCCCCCACAGCATGATTACGCTGCGCAACTTTACGGATTTGTTGTCTGCGCCGGATAAAGAAGTTCTAAGAGATCCAATTCGGAAAAAGCCATATAGTATATTAGAAGATGAAAAATTTGAAGAGTTTGCAATGATAGAAAAAGGAGATTGGCTAGAACTTAAAGTGGCACACTTGTACAAGAGCGATGGTAAAATTAAACGTTCCTCCCTAAACAGCGCCCTGCGCCTTCGTATTCCCGACACCAACATGCGTAAATTCATCCTCTACTGCCTCAAAGACACAACGCCCGGAAAGCTCGGAAGCGGCAACATACTCGAACAATTGCAGAAGCTCAAAATACCGCGCCTTGTTATAAATGGCGAAGATAATCGGCGCGCTGTCGAGGAACTTATGGCGCTGTTCCTTGTTGAAGTTGCGAAGAAGGAGGCAATGGAGAGGGAGATAAGGGATATCGATGATACTATCGATAAAAAAGTATATGCGCTGTACGGGCTGACGGACGAGGAAATAAAAATAATTGAAGAAAATATAAAGCATTAGACGGGATTTACTGGATGAACAGGAATTTTCTTATTCAATCCTGTAAATCCTGTTATCCTGTCCGATCATAAAAGATGGCAAGATTACATTCAGTAAACACCCATCACATTCGCGATCGGTGCGGGCGCCTTCACGGTTCCCGGCGCGCCCGTTCTTGCATCCTCCACGCTCCTCGCCCACAGGAAAAGGCAGGTATGATATGCTGTCGTGACATACATGGAAAGCGCAATAACAAGGACAATGATAACCGCTGTGATCAATATTGCGATCAGGGCTCCGGCAACAGCACTAACACCGCTCATGGCGCCGAAAATAACAACTCCGATAACTATCGCGATTATGAATCCTATGACCGTTAGCACGCCTGTCACAAAACTCACGGCGATCTCGCCCACGCCTATCGGAAGGAGATTTTTCTTCATGATATCAGTGGCTCTCGCAACCGCCCCGGTTAAGTCCCTGTCCTCGATCACAATGGCAGGGATAATGAAATAAGTAGCCACGGTCCAGACACGTTCGATGAATCCGAGGATCATATCCGCAAGCCCGCCAGCCGTGCTTCTCCTGTTGTCCCTTCTGCCCCTCAAAACGCCTGTTACGACCCTCACGATCGCGGAGATGATGCTCAGGTAGAATAAGGTCAATGCGTTCTTCTTCACAGCCGCCCACGCCTCTGACATCGTGGCATCGCCGTCCTTAAAGTAATCGTACACGAGGAACGCGGTCATGCCTGTGAAAAAGTATGAGATATAATATTCTCCAAGCAGCACAAGGAATACAAGGACATAAACGAGTCCCTGCGGCATCATATAACTGGAAAGATAAATGGCTATACCGGTGATTACG
>CABMHZ010000286.1 GCA_902386115.1 uncultured archaeon
GGAGCGATGGTTACTTTTACGAATCAGTAGGCAGAGTAACAAGTGAATCTGTAGAATATTACATAAAACGACAACAAGGGAAACATTGGGCAGACGCAGATTTCGAGGTTCATAAAAAATCTCAATCGCAGAAATCTTTAAAGGACTTTTTCAAAGGCTAACCGAGACAACAATAAACGCTCAGGGCTTCCAGCCCTGAGTAGTTTACTTTTTTTTCCATTTATATGTCTATCAGGCTGTTCGTATCATCGATACTCTATGCCATTGCACATCCCTCATATTTTTGTACCCTTTTTCAGCTTTCTCAAAACTCAGTTCGACCAGTGACTTTCTAAAATCATCGCCAAGTTCTTCCATGAGGTCTTTTGTAGCTATCTCAAATCCTTTCTCTTCAAGTTTTCCCATATAATTATAAATGTAATTTCATTATTTAAGTATTTTCATTTCCTGAACATCTGCAATTCCTGCCTCGTCCCTAACAGGATAACAATATCATCCGGCACTAACTTATTATCACCTGAAGGATTGGCAATTGTCTCTTTTCCTCGCTGGATAGCAAGCACTGTAACGCCGAACTTTTTTCTGAATCCGACCTCTGCCAGCGTCTTTCCTGCCATGTCAGAACCATCCTTTATCCTGACAGTCTCGATTTCATTGTCCGGAAGGTGCTGCTTTAATTCTGGGAACGATGCATACTTATGCTCCACGTTCCTGAACATCTCATATCCCCCCTTCCTTACTTCACGGATATGGTTCTCGATCTCGTTCGCAGGAATAAAATACTGGTGAAGCACCCTTGAAATGATCTCTATGGATGTCTCGAACTCTTCAGGTATAACATCGTTCGCGCCAAGAGCATACAGCGGATCTATTTCATTTGTATAACGGGTCCTGGCTATGATATAGACGAATGGATTGAGACGCCGCACCAGTTCCACGATCCTTCGCGTGGCTGAAGCATCGGAAATGGCAATGATAACCGTACGCGCATTTTTGACATCGACCTCCCCGAGCATGGATTCCTTGGAGGCATCGCCATACAATATAGGGATGCCGCGTTTTTTCTCATTCCGTACCGTATCAGGGTTCATCTCAAGCACTATAAAAGGGATCCGGGATGCTTCAAGCACTCTTGAGACATTTCTCCCGTTAAGACCGAAACCAACAACTATTGCATGATCGTACAACTCAACTTTCTTATTCCTCTCCGCACGGAACCGTCCGTCCTTCACCCCTGAAGGTATAGGTAATCGTTCAAAGGCATCTGAAAATCTCACACTTCCCTGAATCATGAAAGGGGTGAACATCATTGTAATTATAGCCGCCGCAAGAAATACCTGGTAACCATCGCCTGAAATAAGACCGTAATTCAATCCCTCCTTTGACAGCACAAAAGAGAATTCGCCTATCTGAGCCAGAGCTACTGCCACAAGCACTCCGACCCTGACAGGATAGCCGATCACCACAGGTACAAGCGCCCCAGCCGCGAACTTTATTACAAGTATCCCTGCGACACCAAGCAGTACGACCCAGGGATTGCGAAGCACTGAGCCAAAATCCAGCAGCATTCCAATCGAAACAAAAAAAAGTATGCCGAAAATATCCTTAAGGGGCAATATCTCGCTAAAAGCCTGGTGCCCGTACTCGGATTCAGAGATTATGAGTCCTGCAAGAAATGCGCCCAGCGCAAGCGAAAGACCTGCGAGTGAGGTCAGATAGGCAGTGCCAAAGCAGATCAATATTATGGTTAACAGGAACAACTCCCTGCTGTGCGTCTGGACGACCCTGTACAACATGAAAGGAACTACAGAACGGGAAACCACGATCACGATGCCCACGAATGCCAGTGCAAATAACACGTTCATCACGACCCCGATGGCGGAAAAACCGGATCTTCCGCCAAGCCCGGGCATAAGAGGCACGATCACGACCAGGCTTAGATCGTGGAATATCAGTATCGCCGTTGTGAGCCTGCCATGAGGTGAATCTATCTCCCCGCGGTCAGAAAGCACCTTCATTACTATGGCTGTACTGCTCATAGCCACAAGGAAACCGATGAAAAACCCCTGAGAAATCGAAGCCCTAAAATAGATCGCAATAGACATAACGACTGCCGTAGTCAGGAAAATCTGGAGAAAAGCAGCCATGAACATTTTGCGGTTCATCCTGAGAAACTCATCAAGCGAGAATTCCACACCTATCAGGAACAGCAGCAAAATGACCCCGATCTCTGCAAGCACCTCGATGGATTCAATGTCCTTTGTTATTCCGAGCACAGATGGACCCAGCAGTACCCCGGCTATCAGGTAACCCACGATCGGAGCTATACGGATCTGGTGGAACAGGAAAGTAATTCCGATAGCGACCCCGAAAATAAATACAAAATCCCTCAGGAGAACCGGATCTACCATAAATCAATATCTAATATGGTCTTACAAATATAAATAATAATCATGAATACATCTTTTGTGGGACATGCTTTTCATCCATGTTTCGTAAACCTTATCATTCATTAATTCATTATTGGAGGCATTATCCTGTTGAAGTAGCAATATTCAACATTGAACACCAAATAAAACAATCAGTTAATATGCTTTCAGGTGGTGCATCAGGCAGAATGAAAGAAAGATATAATCCGCACGAGATCGAAGAAAAATGGCAGCGCAAATGGACAGAGTCGAAGATATTCCAGCCTGAACCTGACGGCAGGGAAAAATTCTTTATCACTATCCCTTACCCTTATCTTAACGGGAACCTTCATGCAGGTCACACCCGCACGTTCACAATCGGGGACGTGGTTGCGCGATATAAACGGATGCTGGGATACAATGTCCTTTTCCCGATGGGTTTTCATGCAACCGGGACGCCGATAGTCGGTCTTGCAGAGCAGATACAGAAAAAAGACCCGGAAACTATCAGGGTTTACAACCAGCTTCACGAGATACCGCTTGATGTGCTCTATACGATACAGACGCCTGAACAGATAGTAGAATACTTTAGCATCCAGGCGGAAGCCGCCATGAAGATAATCGGTTTTTCCATTGACTGGCGGCGCAGGTTCACCACCACTGACCCGCACTACAAGAAGTTCATCACATGGCAGTTCAATCTTCTCCACAGCAAGAATAAGGTAGTCAGAGGCGCCCATCCGGTGAGATGGTGCCCGAACGATGAGAACCCGGTGGAAGACCATGATATCCTAAGAGGGGAAGATGCCACGATAATCGATTACACACTCATAAAATTCAAACTCGACGGCGATATTCTTCCATGTGCCACGCTTCGCCCCGAAACAGTTTTTGGCGTTACGAACCTGTGGGTGAACCCGAAAATAGTTCATGTCAGGGTCAAAGTGAACAGTGAATCATGGATAGTCAGCAGGGAAGCCTACGAGAAACTACGGTTCACTGATAAGAAAGTGGAATTAATTGAAGAAGTGGCAGGTGATGAACTCATCGGGAAAAAAGTAACCAATCCCGTCACGGGTTCATCTGTATTGATTTTGCCTGCATCTTTTGTGAGCCCTGAGAACGGAAGCGGCATTGTCATGAGCGTTCCTGCTCATGCACCGTATGACTACCTTGCCCTTTGCGACCTGAAGGGCAAAGATTTGACGAAATACGGTATCAGCGAAGATGTCTCATCAATACCTCTCATACCACTCATCAAAGTCCCGTAATACGGGAAATACCCTGCAGTTGACGCGGTAAAAGAACTGAAAGTGAAAGACCAGAATGACCCGAAAGCAGAGGAAGCCACTAAACTGGTGTACAGGCGCGAGTTCCACGGCGGCGTGCTGACCGATACCACAGGAAAATATGCAGGTATGGCTGTATCTAAAATAAAAGATATGCTTACGCGTGACCTCATCGAACAGAGGGTTGCGGATGTCTTTTATGAGTTCAGCGAGTCTCCTGTAGTTTGCAGGTGCGGCGCAACCTGCGTAATAAAGATGGTTGAGAACCAGTGGTTCCTGAACTATTCCGACCCTTCCTGGAAAGAACAGGTTTACACCTGCCTTAAGAACATGAATATCATTCCCCCTGAGATAAGGGTGGATTTTGAGAACAAAGTGGACTGGCTTAAAGACAAAGCCTGCGCAAGGCGAAAAGGGCTTGGCACGAGAGTGCCCTGGGACAACGAATGGATGATAGAATCGCTGGGTGACTCAACGATATACATGTGCTATTATATTATTGCGAAATACCTCGATAAATTCACCCCAGAACAGTTAAAAGAGGAGTTCTTTGACTACTGCCTGCTGGGAAAAGGGACACCTGAGGACGTTTCAAAAACAACAGGGATAGATACGGATGTCATAAGAAGCGTAAGGTCTGATTTTGAATACTGGTACCCGGTTGATCTCCGGACCTCAGGCAAAGACCTTATCCCGAACCACCTGCTGTTCTTCCTGTTCCACCATGTTGCGATTTTTCCTGAAACGAAATGGCCCCGTGCCATTGCCATTAACGGTTTCGTATCGCTTGAAGGGCAGAAGATGAGCAAGTCAAAAGGACCAATTCTCACTTTAAGATCAGCTGTAAAGGAATATGGCGCAGATGTCACCCGCCTCTATATACTGAGCACAGCAGAGCATGTCCAGGATGCTGACTGGCGAAAAGCCGATGTTGAATCCACGAGGAAGCAGATGGAACGGTTCTACAGGCTTGCATACGAATTTATAGCGTCCGAAGATACAGGAGGGTTGAAGCTCATAGACAGGTGGATGCTTAGCCGTCTCCAGTTCAGGATACGGGAGACTGTGGATGCGCTCGATAAAATGCAGACGAGAAGGGCTGTCCAGAATGCGTTTTACCAGCTTATGAACGATATGAAATGGTATGAGCGCCGCGGAGGGAACGCTGCACGCAGGCAGATACTGGATACATGGATACGGCTAATGGCTCCGTTCACCCCGCATATCTGCGAGGAAATAGGGGATGAGATAGGAATGAATACCGTATCTATGTCACGGTTCCCTGTGGCTGACCCTGCGCTTATTGATAAGGGGGCAGAACTTTCCGAGCAGATAACGGAAAATACACTTTCCGATATGGAAGAGATAATCAGGCTCATAAGGATAAAACCGAAAAGGATCGTATTATATACATCAGCATCATGGAAAAAACAGTTGCTTAAAAAAGCCATTGCGATGAAAAAAGACAATATGCTTGACATGAAAACGCTGATGAACGTTCTTATGGCAGATCCAGCCATGCGCGTATATGGAAAAGAGATCCCCAAATTCGCCCAGAAGGTGATCACCGACATACAGGGGATGGAACAGGATTTCATGAATGCCCTGCTTGATCTTGATTTTGATGAGATTTCAGCATTGAACGAAGCCCGGGATTTCATAAGCGGCGCTGTGGAATGCAATGTCGAAATATACAGTGCTGACGCACCGGAATATGACCCACAGGGTAAAAGCCGTTTCGCGGTACCAATGAGACCTGCTATTTATATCGAATAGGGTAAAAACAGGAATTACAGATAATCCTTATCTGATAAGTGTTATGTAGAATAAGCGGATAAATATATACGAATATGAAAACATCAGGAATGCTTGAAAAAATTTTAAGAGATCTCAGGGACCTGGGAGGCATAGAGGCCTCAGTTGTAGCAAGCAGGGATGGTCTGCTCATATCTTCAAATGTATCGTTAAAGAAAAATGCTGAAGCCTTTGCAGCCATGTCCGCCACAATGCTCGGCGCAGCGGAAGCTGCAACAACCGAACTCAGTAAAGGTCTTCCTGACAGGATTATTGTGGAATCAATGAACGGCAAGATAATAGCTACAGGCGCAGGACCAAAAGCATTGCTCATCATACTGACAGAACCGGAAGCAAGTCTCGGTTTAATACTTGTTGAATTAGATAGAGCGGCAGAGAAAATAACAGAAGCAATGAGATAATTATGAAACAGGTTGAAACAGGGGTAAACGGGCTTGATGATGTCCTGCATGGCGGTTTTTTGCGACCTTCCATTGTGCTGTTAGGAGGTACCGCCGGTACCGGAAAGACCACAATGGCGATGCAATCCATTTTCAATGCCGCAAAAAATGATGAGATATGCATGTACATCACCACTCTTTCGGAGCCGATAGCGACTATAAACAATTTCATGTCCAGATTCTCATTCTATAATATTTCGCAACTTGGAAAAGGAAATATCAAATATCTTCCTATTGATATTGAGATCATCCATGAAGGCACATACGCTATCATAAAAGAAATGGAGCGCAACGTTGACAAAATAAGACCAGACAGGATAGTGATCGACCCGGTCAACGTGTTTTCTATGGGGCTCAATGAGGAGGAAATGAGAAAGTTCTATTTTGATTTTTTCACGAGCATGAAGGCATGGAACTCTCTTGTCCTTTTAACAGGCGAATATACGTATGAATCGCTTATCAGAAGTTCCCTCAGCTATCTTGTGGATGGTGTAATTTATATCAGCAATGAACCTTCCCATGAACGCAATATCAGGTATCTCAATGTGCTGAAGATGAGAGGAAAAGATTTTTCAGGAGGAAAACATTCCTGTAAAATAACGCCTGATGGATTCAAAGTTTACCCGAGAAGAACTCCTGAAGCAAGGACGTCTATCACAAGAGAACGCATTTCCACGGGAATAAAAGGACTTGACCTCATGACAAATGGAGGTTTCATTCGCGGCTCTTCTGTCCTGCTCTCAGGTCCAAGCGGGACTGGCAAGTCTGTAATAGGTACGCAGTTCATCGTGAACAGCCTGCTCAGGAAAGAACCCGGCATCATAGTTTCATTTGAAGAAGATGTGTTACAGATTCGTGAAAACTCCCTTAAATTCGGATGGGATATGCAAGAGTTTGAAAAAAAGGATCTTCTTAAAATAATCTCGCCTCTTGAAATTGATGCCAGCGAACTCGCACTGCAGATATATGATACAATTGAAAAAACAAAAGCAAGATGCCTTATGTTCGACGGAATATCCAAAATCCAGCGTATGATGCCTCCGCATATCCAATTCTCCGATTATATGGAAGGTTTTGTCAACACATTGAAAATAATGAACATTACTGCCGTTTATATGAACGAGACGCAGAACCTGACAGGAACCACAAAGGTCACGGGGACTGGTGTTTCCCCCACTATGGATACCCTGATACTGCTAAGATATGTCGAAATAGAAAGTGAAATGCGAAAAGCCTTATCTGTGCTAAAGATGAGGGGAAGCGATCATGACAAGGATATCAGGGAACTTGTTATCAATAAAAAAGGTGTTGAGATAAAACTGCCGTTCAGTGAATATTCCGGTTTGTTATCCGGAAGTCCGGTTAAGACACCGTCTGATGCTTTTATTGAAGCCTTTAAGAAATAGCAGATATTATGGATCTAATATTGCTCCAGAAATTATTGAATGTGTATTCATGGCTTGCAGCAAGCCTGATCATGGTTTTTGTGACCGCAATAGCGCATTTTTACCAGAAGAAATTCGGGACGCGTACCTTTTCTTATATATATATAGTCCCGATAATCGTTCTCATTATACCGCTCCTGCAAATCGTTCCATTTTTCTCATTTCAGTCGGAATTTTTAGAATTAACAGGTTCAATCAGCTCATTTGTTGCCTGTTATTTCCTTTATAGTAAGATGGTAGGTGTGAAATGAGTTTTGAGCTGCTGGATTCGGGATCGTTTTTTTTGTTTACGTGTATCCTGTATTTTTTAAGTGACCTCAGTAAAAAATTCGGAGAGGTCATGGGAATGAATAGATATTATTATATTTATTATATTGGTATGTTTTTTACTTTTTCCGGTTCTATTATAATGAGCATGTCGCCACCTGTATTTGAAGCACACAGGATATTAGGATATCTTTTTTTTGCTTCCGGATTGACCTTTGGTCTGATAGCATCTATAATTTACTGGGGATGGATGATCAAAGAGACTTAAAGAGTTGAACTCATGAAAACTGTTATCTTACTTATTTTGACCATTGGATTGATAGCTTCAGGTTGTGTTGAGAAGCCGGAAATGTTGAACCTGAGCATAGTACAGGAACCCAAAATGATGGAGAATAATACTGCGATAAAAGTCGTGATTTCCTCAGAATTTTCTCCAGCGGAATCCATTGGATGTTATGAAGATATGATACAGTACATATCAATAAAACTTAGAGGACCTGTGAAGATCGTTCACAGGCGTACGTACCAGGAAATAAACGACCTCCTTAAAAACGGTGAAATAGATCTCGCTTTCGTTGGCACCGGGGCATATATTGAGGGAAATAAAGAATCTGCCGTGAAGCTGCTCGCAGTGCCGCAGGCGCATGGAAGAACAACATATAATTCATTTATAATTGTCCCGGGAAACAGCAGTTACAAAAATCTATCTGACCTGCGCGGCAAAAAGTTTGCGTTCACAGACCCGTTATCGAATTCAGGGCGGTTTTACCCTGAATACAGGCTTTCTCTCATCAATGAAACATCCGACTCCTTTTTTGGAGTAGATGAAAATGGCAGAAAAAATTATTTTTATACCTACAGCCACGAAAATTCCATTATCGCAGTCTCTGAGAGACTTGCAGAAGGAGCAGCGGTCAGCAGCCAGGTATATGAATATATGACTGATGAAAAACCTGAGATCATTTCAAAAACAAGGATAATTGAAATTTCACCGCCTTTTGCGAATCCGCCTGTGGTAGTTTCAGAAAAAATAGACCCATTCCTGGAACAAAGGCTTAAAGTTATTTTACTGAATATGGATAAGGATGAAGGGGGAATGAAAATCCTCTCAAGGATCACGATAGACAGATTTTTAATTATAAATGACAGCGCTTATGACCCGATCCGTGAAATGAGGAATGGGATCAAATGAAAAGCCTGCGCTTTAAGATCATAGTATCGACGCTGATGATCGGGTTATTGATAATCATCGGTTCATATATAGTTATACAGGATATCCAGAAAGGCATAATTGAAGGAGAGTTTCGCGACAAGGGATTTTTAGTATCCAATCACCTTAGATTAGAACTCACGACCCCCCTGCTCACGAATGATTTGAAGGAAATAAAAGACTATATAGATAACCTGAAAAACAGTTATACCGATATCGAATATATTTTCGTGACAGACCCTGAGGGGATAGTGCTTGTACATACGTTTGAAGACGGTTTCCCGGTAGCGCTTCAAAATCTCAGTAAACCTTCAAACGTACGGAAAGAATTCATATATAATTCAGAGAGGGGGGTAATCCATGAGTTCGATGCCCCGCTTTTGAACGATATTGGCTATGTCCACGTAGGTTTATCTGAAACGAGGGTCAGGATGCAGATACAGGAGTCTTCAGACAGGTTGCTGCTGCTTTCTATATCGGCTTTTATTCTCTGGGGTGTTTTTATTTTCTTCACCGGAAGGTGGCTTACCGAACCTGTGCTCAGGCTTACCGAAGGAGCAAAAAGGATCAATAAAGGAATACTTGACCAGAAAATAGAGGTCACATCGGGAGATGAACTCGGCGAGCTGGCTGCGACCTTCAATGACATGTCAGAAACCCTTGACCAGAAGATCAAGGATCTTTTGACATCAAAAGAACAGACTGAAACCACGCAAAAGTATCTTGAGACCCTGTTCGACAGTATCGACGACGGGATAACCGTGGTGAACACCGGTCATGAGATCATTAAAGTCAATGAATCGCTACTTAAAATGATACAACAGAATGAGGAACAATTGCTCGGTAAAAGCTGCCCTGAGATGATTTTTGGCGTTCATCATCCGCAGGATATGGAAGGGTGTCCCGTCAGTATTATGCTTCGCACAAGAAAACCCATGAGGCTTTTGCGTGAAGTACAGGTCAACGGCAGCACAAAAATCATGGAAATAAACGGAACGTTGTTCTCCGACAGCAGGGGGGAGACAAATGTAATTTTAGTGTTAAGGGATGTAACCCAGCAAAAAGCGCTTGAAGCTGAAATAATTGCACGTAACAGGGAACTGACCACGCTTAATGAAATTTCAAAAAATATCAGCGAGAGCTTCGAACTGGACAAGATACTGGCAAAAGCCCTTGAAAACCTGTTAAAATTGACAAGGATGGAACATGGGGAAGCATACCTGCAGGATGAAAAATCGGGGGACTTTGCCCTGGCGGTAGGTGCGGGAAAAGATGCGACTTATCCTCTACCGAAAGTTCTTCCTCCTTATATTAATACGACCGGGGTATTGACGATCGATGACCCGCGAAAAAATCCCTGGATAGTAACACCTGCTGGTTCAGATATTGATACCTCTTTCATCGGTATTCCCCTGAAATTGAAGGATAAGGTTTTCGGCGTGATCACACTTCAGGGATGTTCACAGCATAAGTTTTCCATGAAAGACCGAGAGCTGTTCTCGGCAATCGGCAACCAGCTCGGTGTTGCCATAGAAAATATCACATTTTATAATAATATAAAACACCTTAAGGAATTCAATGAAGAGATCCTGAATAATGTCAATCTTGCTATCCACGTGGTTGATCAGGATATGAACATCCTGGCTGTGAACGATGAATTGATAAAACTCAGCAGGGACAGGTTCAAAAAAGAAGAGATGATAAACAGGAATCTTTTTGAACTTTATCCCTTCCTGAAAGAGACAAATGCCGAGAAGGAGTATGAATATGTCCAGAAAACAGGGGAGATATTCCAGAGCGAGGAAAGGACGGAATACCTGGGGGATGTCATCTATACCAGCACGAGCAAGATCCCGGTCAGGGACCATACGGGCAGCGTCGTCAAAATTATTACTGTAATGAAGGATGTGACCGAGCAGAGGCGACTTGAAGACGAACTCAAGGATTCCTATGAGGAACTCAGGTTAACATATTTGAAGCTGAAGGAGTTGTTCAAGGTAAAAGAAAATTTCCTCTCGAATATGTCGCATGAATTGAGGACGCCGCTTACCGCTATTATGGGGTATTCGGAGCTGATGCTTGATGAAAAGATCACTCCTGAACAGAAACACAAACTTGAGGTTATATACAGGAATTCACAGCGATTGTCAAGATTGATCCAGGGGCTGCTCACTATTGCAGTTATTGAATCAAAGAACCTTGCCCTCAATATCCAGACCCTGCCGCTTTATGAGATGATCCTCCAGGCTTCAGAGGAAATGAAAATGATGAGTGAAATAAAGAAAATCCATATCAATATAGATATCTCTGAGCAACTGACAGTTGAAGGGGACAGGGACAAACTGATGCAGGTATTTTCAAATATTCTGGATAATGCCGTTAAATTTACACTGAAAGGGAAAATAAATATTACAGCAACAGCGGAAAACGAAGGTATCCACATCAAATTCGAAGATACGGGCATTGGCATACCACAGGACAAGCTTGATAAGATATTTGACAGGTTCTACCAGCTTGATTCTGCTGAATCATCGAAGAGAGGGGGAGCAGGACTGGGTTTATGGATAGCCAAGAACATAGTGGAAGCGCATGGCGGTAAGATATGGGCGGAAAGTAAAAATAGGGGAAGCACATTTCATGTTTTGTTGATAAAAAGGAGATGAAATGCATACAGATGCCTCGTTAAAAAAAGTTCTTATCGTTGACGATGAACCCGACACGCTTGAACTTGTTAAACTTGTTCTTGAAAGCGGGGGGTTTAAAACTGTGCTGGCATCGAGCGGAAAAGAGGCATTGAACGAATTGGAAGCATCAAAACCGGATCTTGTGCTTCTTGACATAATGATGCCGGATATGGATGGCTGGGAAGTTTTCAGGAAGATCAAAGAGAAAAATTCAATGATGCCCATTGCCATTCTGACTGCAAAAGCGCAGAACTTTGACAGGCTGCTGGGGCTGCATGTTTTGAAGGCTGATGATTACATTACAAAACCTTTTGGAAAGAATGAGTTAATAAGCAGGGTAAGGAAACTTGCGGGACTAACATAATTTCTAAAAGCGGTTACTGATATTGATTGTATTGGAAATAAATAACCCAATCCGAGCTTTTATAATTTTTATCATCTTTTTTTATGAAAATACCTTAAATATTTAAAAAAGATTGTATAATACAAATGATTATTTTATTAAGTTGTTTGCGGTAGGATCAATCATTATCCGTAACACTGATAATAATAAAAAAGGCAGGTGTTAAACCATGCCACAACGGAAAAAATGCGTCATATCGCATCCTGGAAGCCCGATTAAGCGTTATAGCCAAGCAGCTCCACCTCACGGGAGACCATCAGTGGAAATCTTCTTGAAAATCTTAATTACATCCTGCATGGTCTGTAGGTTATTTTTAGGGTCCTTAGATGCCCAATTGAGCACAAGAGGAAAAGCAACTAACCCACCAATAACTCCCCCAAGGAGCCTCAAGTTATTATTTGATGAATCGTTTTCAAAAATGTTCTCAGCAGGCTTCACATCCGTTTTTACTTCAGGCAATGCTAATGGTATCCTTGGTCTCTCAGGGAATGCTGAAGGTATCCTTGGCGCCGGAATACCGGCGGATACATGCTGGAGTCTGGAGCGTGCATGATCAATATCCCTGTTGGCGCTTTCCAAAAATGTTTCAAATTTCTCCCCTGGAATTTCTTCTTTGTGCGCCAACAGAAAAGCCCGGTCCTCCTCGGATTTTCTGAGTAGTTCAATGTAATTTTTACTGATACTGATCGCCGAGTTCTGGTTCATAATTCTTGAGTCTCTCAAATTCTTCAGCCCTGGCTTTTTCCCTTTTCTGAAGGTAGCTCAGTACGTTTACTCCCTCGATCCGGGCAATCCTGTCCCGGTCTTCTTCAGGCAGCTCCAATACTGCAGGTCTTTCGACATGTGCTTTCTGAATGGCATCCTGGAATTGCTCTATCAGGTAGTCGCTCTTTGACGCAATTGTCAGAACCGGAACGTTATTTGGATCAATTGAGATCGCAACGCTAAGCTCTCCCAATCGACTCTCTCCCAATTCGTCTTCATTTGTTTTTATGCTCTGCAAGTAACTGCGCTCTACGATACCGTTAGTAATTGAGAGCGCTTTCAGTTCTTCCGGTGTTATTTCCTGCACTGGCGCAGGTTCTTCCAACATTTGCTCTACAGCCATGATTTTGTTATCCTCCTAGAATTATTTTTAATGTTATTTGATGACTCAGGCTGATAATAAGTAGTGGCAGGCGTTTTCACGTATCCCTTAAAAGTCATTTCTTCATACCGTGATTCCCGCGTCCATTCATTGAAGGACGATATCAGATCAACCAAGTATATATCCACGTCTTCATTTTTGATAATTCCATAATCATACCAATCCCGAACCGCAACAAGAAGACGCTTTTTAACAGGATTTAAATTAATTTTAAGTGGCGATGTTATTACCTGGATAGTCCTCAGGGTTGAGCGACCGAGAGACTCAATGATCCTGCCGAAAGGTAACTTCTTGCCCGGTTTCTGGAAAGAAGACATTGGTTTATTTGCTCCGCAAACCGGGCAATATACGTTCGTGAATCTACCCATGATCAGTATATCACGCAGTCCATAAATATAAGAGTATCAGTACTGAAAACCCCATAAGATTCAGAGTGAACTATTAATATTATATGCGTGAAAAAAGGTAGTGATAAACATGAATACACAAAAGATCGCCGATGAACTCATACTTCTAAAGGAAAAAGCAGATCGCGATATTCTGATTCAAAAATATTTGTCCAGGGCAGAAATACCCGGAAATGTAGAATACGTTAGACCGGAAAGAAGCGGACGTCGAAAGGGATATTTCAGAAGAAGACCAGCGAGGAATAGTTTAAAGCAGGTAGAACACCGGCTAAAGTTTTCAACGGTCGCATATAATCAATTCAACACAAAGGGAGTAGAAGTTCTTAATGATGGAAGAATTATCAGCAAGGCAGCCAAATCAATAGGCAATGAACTTCGCGGAACAGGCAGCACCATGGACGCGAAAGAGAAAGAAAGAGAAAAACTAATACAAATGATTGAACCAAAAGAAGCAACAGCAAAAAAAATAAAGTTGTCATGGATCTAGTTGAAAGAGAAAATATGGAAATGGACATACCGCAGGATGAAGGTCAAGCGTTTGTATGCGGTATGAGCTGCGGAATATGTGTTATCTATCGGATATGTCCCTTTAAATCCTTATTTTATCCTGTCGCTTACTAAACCTGCATTTCAAACATAACTTAAAATAGCTAACTCTTTCATCAGATCATGATTGCGCCGCATACTTTCGTGAAAAATCCTTTGTTGGTTTTCAGTCAATGAACTGACCTTATTTTCTTCTACCTTTTTTACTGGTTGCTGCATCATATATATTAATAACTCACCAAACTATTTTAACGTTATGGCACGCGGTTTATATGTAATGTCAGGCAAATAGAAAACTGGTTAAGAAAAAACAGTTTAGTTCGTGGGGTCAAGGGGTAGAGAACCCTCAGCCCTTGGAGGGCTGAGATGAATCGTACCCCTTGGAATTGTGAACCATATTCCCGAATAAGAATTGTTGGGACTGAATATTACGTGCACAA
>CABMHZ010000287.1 GCA_902386115.1 uncultured archaeon
ATTTCCAAAGAGGAGTTCCAGTGTGGTTATGCCAAGAACAGGTCGTGGTTGAACGATACATTTGATTGTGCAGGGTACGATCCAGCATCTATGAAAGCTTATTTCCCCGATATTACCAATGAAAGTTTCCAAGCATTCCTTCTTGCCCTGGCAGAGAAACAGATAGATTCGGGTGCGGACGGGATATGGGTCGATGGGCTTTTTTCGCAGGCTGCTAACGTATATGCAATGACTAATGACCTGAACAATTCTGCTGTAAATGCTTCATATTCGGCGGCGTCAAAACTAATTGATAATATACATAATTACCAACAGGGTGTTTATGTAGGTACATGGTCAATAGGTACAAGAATCCCGTATTCATTGCCTGACTTCGATTTTGTTACAATGTCCCCATCCGAAACTGAAGTGCTGAATCAAACGTTTGATGAAGCCGCATGGGACACAGCCATCAGCCAGGCAAGAAGAAATAGAGACGATATGCCGATTATCGCCTTTATTGATTGGGCTGATACCATTGAAACCCCGCTTGGAGCTTTCAGCCAGAACATGAGCAAAGAAAACCAGAGTAAATTCTTGATGACGGCTGATGCTTTTTTCCAGGAAAAAGGCGTGATATTTTCCTATCCGATGCATGGCGGTTATCTTGGAGCAAATGCCAGTATACTCTCTTTCGGGGCATATCCTTACTACGATGCACTTGCTCCTGAATCCGATACTTACGGTACAATCCGGCAGCTATCAGTGGACAAAGCCGGATATAAATGAGTGTTTGCAGTCTCCCTTGCATCATCATGGATTTTCCATGCCCATTACCTTTTTATGAACACAAGCCAATTCTGGTAAATATCACGGCTAATTGGTGTATTTAATGGCTCTTAATTTAAGTATTTGCTTAGTCACTTTTGAATATCCCCCGCAGATCGGCGGGGAAGCTGCTTATACTGCCGGGCTGGCAGCAGCCTTGAGCGATTTGGGCAATGAAATTACGATTATTACAACTATTACGGAAAACGAACCGGATGTCTCAAATAACGGCAATCTGAAAATCATACGCCTTCCCACTTCGGGTTTTCTTCCAAAGATGTTCGACTTCGGCATCAGGGCTAAGAAAGTCATTGAAAAATCCGGGAAAAAATTTGATATTATACACTACACAAGCGATTACAATGATATTATGATCCCCCGTGAAAAAAATATTCCGGTAATTGCAACAATACATCATCCTTATTCTGAAGAAAAACTGATATACAGGGCAAATACGAAAACCATTGAATATATTAAATATGCCCTCAACAGAAAAATAGATTATTTAGAATATAATAGCAGGAATCTCTGCGAAAAAGCTGACGGGTTAATTGCTGTCAGTACCTATACTGCAAACTGTGTTATGAAAAAATACGGGATCCTTCCAGATAAGATATCCATAATACCGAATGCAATCGACGTTACTAAATTCAATCCTGATATCGAAGGGAAAGAAATCAGGAAGAAACTGGGGATCACATCAGAAAAAATCATTCTTTTTGTGGGCAGGCTGGACTTTCAAAAAGGTGCCGGATATCTTATTTCTGCATTCTCTGAAGTCATCAGGGATTTTCCTGACGTAAAGTTGATCATTGTAGGGGATGGGCCTCTAAAAGATCATATAAAAAAAATTATAGATGAACATTGCCTTTCAAAATCCGTTTTTCTCCTGGGAAGGGCAACTGATGAAGATTTACCCCGGATTTATGCCGCTTGCGACCTTTTCGTCCTTCCTTCGCTCATGGAAGGGTTTGGTATCGTATATCTTGAAGCGATGGCATGCGGCAAAGCGTGTATAGGCGCTAATATCGGTGGAGTGGAAGATGTGATTGCGGATGGGCATACCGGATTTCTGGTTCCGCCTGCCGATCCTGCATCGATATGTAAAGCAATAGAAACACTCTTATCTGATGAGAAGACTTTAAAAAGATTTGGAATGGAAGGCAGAAGAAGGGTCATGGAAAACTTTACATGGGAAAAAGTAGCGATCCAGACTTTAGAGGTCTATAGAAAGGCATTAACCTGAAACTAACTTTTCTAAACTTTCCTTTTCAAATGTTTCAATTATATTATCCCAGGAAAAATTCTGTATGACATAATTGTAGCCATAAGCAGACCGGTTATTCTTATCCAGCAGAGCCTCAATTATCTTATCGGCGAAATCATGTACATCCGTTTTACTTTGATAAGTATATTCTTTGAATTGTTTAAGATCACCTACATCATTGCAGGCTACAGGTTTTTTCATTGCAAGATATTCCCTTATCTTCATGGATGTCCTGAAATGATTTGCCAGTCTATCCTCGTAGTAAACAATGCATACATCGCCAAGTGCAATATAGCTTGGGATCATCTGGTTTTCAAATGGGCCGGTAAAAATTACATTTGATCCCAAACCCATCTTCTCAACAAGGGTTTTAAAATTTTGCAGATATGGTCCCCTTCCCGCAATTACAAGCGTACAATTTTTGATTCTTTCGGTCACTATTTTTACAGCTTCAAGTATTGGTTTTATATCAGTGGAGACATCAAGGTGAGCCGTGAAAACAATTATTTTCCTGCCTTCAAGATTTAATTTTTTCCTGAGCCCGTTATCGACATTTTTTTCATTAAAAAACCCGGCATCTATTCCCTGCGGCAGGTTGAATATTTTATTTGCCGGTGTGTTCCAGTCTTTTATAAGTATTTCACGCAAATTATCATTATGCACCGTGATCGCATCAAAAAATCTCGGGAATGGCTTTTGCAATATTTTACCGATGTGCATCATGATACCGTCCCTGTACGCATAATCCAGGTCATCAATATCGAGTATGATTTTTTTGTCCTGTAATTTCTTAATAATAGCGGGAATGCACGTATTCGGATACGATTTAATCACAATAATAAGATCACAGTCCAGAAATAAGATTTTTAACATGTAATAAAAAAAAGAGATCGGAAAATCCAGCTGGAAAGGCAGTCTTTTCAGGGGTTTAATAAATTCAACATCATGCCCCCTCTTCTCTAAATGTTCAGCTATGTACGAAGCCCGTAATGCTCCGCCGCTCTCCATAGATCTTGAATAAATTATAATTATTTTATACTTTCTCATAACCATTGTATCGGCATCTTTTTATTCTGTTTCCGTATACTTTCCCATTTAAAAATCCTTTTTATGCCCGGACACCGACTTATACCCTGTATAAGCCAGTTTCAGATCATTCATTGACCGAAGAGTCAGCATCGATTTCGTAATGAACATGGGCTCTTTATGTATCCCCCACATCCTGTCGCACCATTCATGGGGCATGGGATGGGTCTTCAGTACGGTCCGTGACATATCGAATTTCTCGTAATCTTTCGGGTCGACAATGAACCAGTCCTTTTCAACCGCTTCATCATACAATGGGGTTCCAGGGTACGGGACGATCACGCTTGCCTGAAGCGAGTCCCCGAATCGTGTTTTATAAAGCATTATTTCACGGGCGGCATCGTACGTTCTCTGTGCATCTTCCTGCGTTTCCCAGGGATATCCTACCATTATAGTCAGCATTACAATAAGCCCGTGGTCTTTCGCAATTTTAGTGCCTGTTTTTATATCCTCTATCGTTTCTTTCTTGTTCAGCTTTTTTAGAGTTTCGTTGTTGCCTGATTCAAGCCCAACCTTTAATAAACGAAATCCCGTATCTTTCATGATACGGCATGTTTCCGTGTCCAGCGCATCCGCCCTCGCATTCGTAGAAAGCATCACTCTTCCACTCAAATCCCTCTCCTGCATTTCAGAATGGAATTGTCTCATCCAGTTTTTATCCCAGACAGCCCCACCTTCGTTATCATCAAATATCTCTTTGACTTTATACTTTTTAACAAGCTGCTCTATTTCCCCGGCGACATTGCCCGGTGACCGCATGCGTGCCTTACAGTTCCAGAGGTTATGCTGCCAGACACAGAACGTGCATGTTCCTA
Source organism: uncultured archaeon (assembly GCA_902386115.1). Lineage (GTDB taxonomy): Archaea > Halobacteriota > Methanosarcinia > Methanosarcinales > Methanoperedenaceae > Methanoperedens. The sequence goes on from CABMHZ010000287.1 coordinate 3,976, forward strand.
CCCCGCGAGGTCCTCCGCCGCATCCACGTCCCGACATTATGTAAGTGCAGGGTTTGTAAAGATATGCTTCGCCGTACGTTTCCCAGCCTGTCAATTCCCTGTCAATGAATGGCAGCGTATCCAGGTCTGATAACCGGACAGGTTCTCCGGTATTCATTATTTGTCCTTTTTCCCTGTACCATACCCCTCCGGGAAGGGGACTCCCTTTTGAGATATGGTTGCACAAACCCAGGAGCCCGACATCATAGTCTCCCCCGGTTATCACATAATCCGCGCTGCTGTTTTTCAGGGTTTCTTCAGGAAGATTCGAAACATGGTCACCCACAACTGCAATTGTGACATCCTTTTCCTTCTTCAGTTTATCGATATACTTCCAGTGCAGCTTAATGATCGGGGTCTTTGTTTCGATCATGACGAGGTCAGGATCAAAATCATTTAATTTTTCTTCAAAAGTATCAAGGCTGAACCTTTTATTTATTCCGTCCAGAAAAAGAACATCATACCCGTTCTTATGAAGGATGGTTGCAGCCGTTGCCGGTACGATGGGGTATATCCTGACAGCTTCCGAACTTGAATACCTGAACTGCCTGTTCTGCCCCAGGAGAGGATACTTCCCATCTTTCAATATTGGTGGATAAGCTATACAAATTCTCATATTTTTCCTTCATATAAACTTTTTTATGGTAAACACATACAACCTGAATAGATGCTTCATATAGTTCAAATGTTCCTTCCAGTTTAATTTGCTTTTGCCTTTATACCTGTCCCTGAAAGTAAATGGTATCTCCAAAATTTTTGCCCTGTCGTATTTCCCTTTCACAAGTATCTCAAGCATTATCTTATACCCTATGGGAGAAAGTTCGACCCCATCGATGATATTTCTCCTGAAAAAGAAAAACCCGCTCATCGGATCGCTGACTTTCGTCAGCGGCTTTGCAAGGATGGTCGCCACAAAACTTGTGATTTTCCTTGTGATCGGCCATTTTTCTATCTTTTCATTCTTCTTATACCTGCTTGCGATCAGGAATTCCGAATTTCCATCAAGTATCGGCTTAACAAGGTCAGGTATTACCTCCGGCGGATGGCTAAGATCAGCATCCATCACACCCACGATCTCCCCGCCGGCATGTTTGAATCCTTCCATTACCGCACTGCTTAAACCCTCTTTGCCTTTTCTATGAAGAACTTTTATACTATTATATTTCAAAGAAAGCTCATCTGCGACTTTCCCTGTCCCGTCGGGAGAATTGTCATCCACAATAATGATTTCCCCCTGCAAAAAATGCTCATGTAAAACGTCAAAAATAGAATTAATTAATACAGGAAGATTCTCTTTTTCATTATAAGTTGGTATTATAATAGTTATCATATTAATTTCCGGATTCATCAAGTTTGCAGCACTCCAAACCGATAATATACTATTAATATGCTTCGTACGGGTTTAATATAATATATACAGATTTTAAAAAATGCCCAGGTGTGATGCCATCACTCGGAAAGCCGCAGCAATATGCCAGACCGCCTTGCGCCGGTTATCGCCCTGTCAAGAGCAAATATCCCTGCCACAAAATAAAATACTGCAAGTCCGAAACCCAGGAAA
>CABMHZ010000288.1 GCA_902386115.1 uncultured archaeon
TAAGAGGTTAAAACAAAGTCATATGGCTTTTCACGTGATGCTTATCCCCACATTGGGCTGTCCTTCCAAATGCAAATATTGCTGGAGTTCAGAAGAAGGATCTCCAATAATGAGCATTGAAACCATCAAAGACGTGGTGGAATGGCTCAAGGATTTCAGGAATGAACCTGTCACTTTTACTTTCCATGGCGGGGAGCCCCTCCTTGCGGGCGCTAAATTTTACAGGGAAGCTTTACCATTATTGACTGAGGGGTTAAGTCACCTGAAACCTGCATTAGCCATGCAGACAAATCTCTGGAGGATGACCCCCGAAATTGCAGAGATACTGGCTGAGTATGATATTCCCATTGGTTCGAGTCTTGATGGTCCTGAGGAGATAACAGACCTGCAAAGGGGAAAAGGATACTTCGAAAAGACCCTTCATGGTTTTGAAATTGCAATAAATGCCGATCTCAAGGTCAGCTTTATCTGCACATTCACTTCTTATTCAATAAAGTTCAAAGAAGAGATATTCAATTTTTTCCTTGAGAATGACCTGAACCTTAAATTACATCCAGCGCTGCCGTCTTTACGTTCCGACGACCCCGGGAAATGGGCGCTTTCTCCTGAAGAGTACGGGGAATTACTGGTTTATCTTCTTGATAAATACCTGGAAAACTTTGGTAAAATAGAAATCATGAATATCGACCACCTGTGCAAATGCGTACTCACCAACCGGGGAAATGTATGCACCTTCGTGGATTGCATGGGAGATACATTTGCAGTTGGACCTGATGGCAGCATATATCCCTGCTACCGCTTCGTAGGCATGCCAAAATATGTCATGGGAAATGTCCGTGACCACCCAAAAGTCGAGGATCTCGCCAGGTCTGAAGCATGGAAGATGATGTTCCGGTTCAAGGATTATGTGGACGAACATTGTGGTGACTGCAAATATATCAAATTCTGCCGGGGCGGATGCCCGTATAATGCCATAGCGCCGACTGACGGTGAAATTAAAGGGGTTGACCCGCATTGTGTTGCTTATAAGAGGATATTCAAAGAGATTACTGAGCGTTGGGAGAAAGAGTTTTTTGGAGGATTGGGAGGGACGGAAACGTTCGGGCTGCCATCCGGACCTGAGGAAGAAGGTAAGGTGGGGATAATGACCCTGATGACGAAACGCCTTTGAACAGAATTCCACGATTGAAATCGTCTCTCAATAAGTATTATATATCATAGGACTGAAATTACTGAACATGGAGCCTACAGGAGTGAAAAAAAAATGAGTGTTGAATTAAAAGACGGTGTTTACTGGGTAGGATTCGTGGACTGGAACATCAAGAAATTCCACGGGCACGAATTATCCACGCACAGGGGGACGACATATAATGCATACCTCATAGTGGATGAAAAGATCGCGCTTGTGGATACGGTCTGGGGACCCTATTCACATGAGTTGATAGAGAACATCAGGAAAATAATCGATATAACGAAAATAGATTATGTAATAGCGAACCACGCGGAGACCGACCATTCAGGAGGACTCCCGGAACTGATGAAACTCATTCCGGATGCCACCGTTGTCGTTTCTGAAAAAGGGAATGAAAGCGTTTTCAAGCATTATCATGAGAATTGGAATTTCAAAGTAGTGAAAACTGGCGATTCCATCAGCCTCGGCAAGAACAGTCTCGTTTTCGTGACGGCTACCATGCTTCACTGGCCTGACAGCATGTTCACGTATCTTACAGGTAAGAATATCCTTATGCCAAACGATGCTTTTGGGCAGCATTATGCATCATCCGGCAGATTCAATGACGAAGCTGATATGGCAGAAGTTTACCAGGAAGCACTCAAATACTATGCCAATATCCTCACGCCTTTCAGCGACCTTGTATTGAAAAAGATAGACGAGGTCAAGAAACTCAACCTCCCGGTGGACATTATCGCTCCGAGCCACGGCATAATCTGGAGGAAAGACCCGCTCCAGATAGTGAATAAATACTATGAATGGGCGTCACAGAAGAACGACGGCTCTGTAGTGGTAATTTACGATACAATGTGGAATGGCACTGAAAAGATGGCAAAAGCAATATCGGAGGGACTTGAAATGGAAGGCGTGAAGTTCAAGATGTTCAACATCGCAGTGAATGACCGCAATGACATTTTGACAGAAGTGTTCAAGTCAAAAGGGATACTTATCGGTTCGCCCACGCTGAATAATGGATTGCTCCCAACAATAATGCCCATACTTGAGGACTTGAAGGGGCTGAGGTTCAAGAACAAAGTGGGCGCAGCATTCGGCACATACGGGTGGAGCGGCGAGAACATTAAGATAATCGAGGAGAATCTTGAAAAATCAAAGGTAAAGAAATTGCAGGAAGGTATCAAGTTCAAGTGGCAGCCCACGAAGGAAGAACTTGAGAAATGTGTGGAGTTCGGCAGGAGTTTTGCGAAAGGCTTAAAAAGTTCAGTGTGAATAATCATTCGGAGGTAAAATATGGCAATAGACCCGGTTTGCGGGATGACAGTTGATGAAAAGACTGCGCAGTTCCAGTCGGATTATAAAGGAACGACTTATTATTTCTGCGCCCCGGGATGCAAGAAAACGTTTGAGGCGGAACCTGAGAAATACCTGAAAGGCGGACAGAAGGGAATGGCGGAGAAGAAGCCCTGGTGGAAATTCTGGTAGACCTGATTTCTCTTTTTTACTAACCTTAATTACTCTCCATGCCAATCAGAAGGTAATGGATAATATCGGATCTGCATGCAGGGAACTGGTAGAGCAACTCCTGCGAAAAGAGATAACAACAGAACAGGAATTGAACGCCGCCAAGAAAGCTGCCAGCATACGCTATAAACTCTCATCGCTCGTTAGCAATTCAAAAATTCTTGCAGCCGCAAGTGTTGAAGAAAAACCGGCAGTCCTTGAGCTTTTGCAGCTAAAACCAGTAAGGACTCTTTCCGGGGTGGCTGTGATAGCTGCCATGACGTCACCAGCCCCGTGCCCGCACGGTCTGTGCGTGCCCTGTCCCGGAGGTCCGGGTTCGAAGTTCCAGTCCCCGCAGAGTTACATGGGAGCAGAACCCGCAGCGAGGAGGGCATTCGAGAATGATTTTGACCCGTATAAACAGGTCACCTCCCGCCTTTTGCAGCTTGCCCAGATAGGTCATCCGGTAGAGAAAGCAGAACTTATCGTGATGGGTGGGACGTATACTTCCCGTACTTTGTGCTACCAGGATTGGTTCGTGAAGCGCGCCATTGAAGCGATGAACGATTTTTATGGGACGAAATGGAGAGAGGGCAGGGAGGGGTTCATATCACTTGAGGATGTGCAGTCTGCCAACGAGAGCGCCCGCATCAGGAACGTGGGTATAACCATCGAGACACGACCTGACTGGACAGAAGTGGAACACATCGATACAATTCTCGGACTTGGTGCGACAAAGGTCGAGATAGGGGTACAGAGCACATACGATTTCATCCTTGCGGGAATACAGCGCGGGCATACGGTTAAGCAGAGCGTGGAAGCAAATGAGAGGCTTCGTGACAGCGGGCTCAAGGTCGGGTTCCACATGATGCCTGGACTTCCTGGTTCAACGAACGAGTCTGATCTTCGCATGTTCAGGACATTGTTCGAGGATGAGCGATTTAAACCTGATTATCTCAAGATATACCCCACGCTTGTTACTGAAGGGACGAGGCTTCATGCGATGTGGGAACTGGGTAACTATGAACCGTTTGAGGTAGAGGAGGCTGTGGAAATGCTGGCTGAAGTCAAATCATTCCTGCCAAAGTGGGTGCGTCTCCAGAGGATTCAGCGCGACATACCTGCCTACCAGGTGCTTGCCGGAATAAAAAAGAGTAACCTGCGCCAGCTTGCGAAGGAGCGGCTTCTGAAGATGGGAGGGAAATGCAGGTGTATCAGGTGCCGCGAGGTTGGGCACAGTGACAAAGAACCCGTGAACGTTGAACTTGTTTCTGAAAAATACAGCGCGTGCGGCGGGATGGAGCATTTCATTTCTTTTGAGGATATTGAGAACGATATCCTGATCGGCTTTATCAGGCTGCGCTTCCCGCATGCGCCCCACAGACAGGAGCTTGCCGGAGCGGCGCTTGTGCGTGAGCTACATGTTTACGGTTCGATGGTGCCTCCGGGTGAGAGAGCAGGGACGGCGCAGTGGCAGCATCGGGGTTATGGGGAGGAGCTTCTGGCGCAGGCGGAAGAGACTGCGCGCAGTGCGGGATATGAAAAGATCGCGGTGGTTAGCGGGAAAGGTGTAAGGGATTATTACAGGAAGTTCGGATACGGGAGAGAGGGAGTGTATATGGTGAAGAGGGTGTGAATGTTATTGGGAGGATAATACTTGAAAAACCTTATAATTTTTGCGTGACTGTTTCAAACCTAAATTTGCTGTCTTCTTTTCTAATATAAATATAAAATATCATTGTTTCTTTTTCAGTCCTAAAAAATTCTATAATTTCGTTAAGTTTCTTATTGAGATTGTCGGAAAAGCTGTTAACTTTCACCAATTCAAGATAACATCATAATCCTTGCAGCCAACTTTTCTCAAGAAAAACATTACGCATCGAAGCATTTATATCCTTTAGATGCTTTAATTATATAAAAATACTAAATAAAAAGTTATAATATGTTTCCTCTCCAGAATCACCACCAAGCAACCTTTGTTTATGGACCAGAAATCTATGAAAAATTAATACCAGAATATCACATCCTTTACA
>CABMHZ010000289.1 GCA_902386115.1 uncultured archaeon
GGTTGGATTATAGAGCATCATGAACCTCAGGTGCCGCCATCCGTCACCCCATGAATGGAGTTTTGAGGGTGTAACCCTGGGGTAATATGTTACAGGCACCTCTGTCACTCTTAACTTTTTCCTGGCTGCCTCGATTATCATCTCGCTTGCGTATTCCATCCCTTCGCTTTTCATATCAAGCTTCAGGTATGATTCGTGCGTGATCGCCCTCATCCCGCAGTGTGCATCGTTCAGATGCGTATTAAACAGCATATTCAGTATCCCTGTCAATACTGGATTCCCGATATACCTGTGCAGCCAGGGCATTGCGCCTTTCTTTATACCCCCGTTCATTCGTGTGCCCATAACGAAATCCGCCCTCCCTTCTATCAAAGGTCTTAAAATACCGGGCATCTCGCACAGGTCATAGGTATCGTCCGCATCCGCGAACATTAAATACCTGCCCTTTGCGTATCTTATGCCTTCCATGTAAGCGTTGCCGTATCCCCTGTTGATGGGAATAACGACCTTAGCCCCCAACTGTCCCGCTATTTCCCTGGATTTGTCGGTTGAATTGTCTGAAACTATTATTTCTCCATCAATACCTTCTTTTTCAAGGGCGGCACGGGCTTTCCGGATGCATTTCCCTATCGTCCCTTCCTCATTCATGCAGGGGATTATGACTGAAACAGCGGGCTGGTTCATTATACCATTCATATCAGGATTGCTTAAAATAGCTTTTCTTTATGTTCCATCATTCAATATTCATATAAAGGCATTTCTTTCCATTCCCCATCAGCAGGCGCAGGATTAGGGCGAAGTGCAAGGAGCATCGAGCCTCCATCAAACCTGTGCTCATTTGACCCCCTGTCCACCCACCTGTCAAGCTCTCCTCTCTTTAAAATTGCATGAAGGGCGAATTTGATACTGCCCCCTTCTTTCTTTTCCCTGATATTTGCCGCGCCGTGTATCAGCCTTATGTATTTGAACCCATGCTCATAAGCCTCTTTAATCTTTTCGCGCGCTGCTGCAAGCGCTGTCCTGTGGGAATAATCGTGCAGGTCAACGGTGATGCACTTTTTGAAGATATCAACCTCGAACCATGCCATATGGGTCTGGTAATATTCTATGATTTAATAAAATCTTGTAAGATATGGTAACATCGCAAAGATGGATAGCTCATGCTACATGTGCAGTCCAGTTACATAATCTTTATTAACACCTTATAGTATATTTTGACAGACCCAGTGGTTTTACCCAGAGCTCATCTAAATGCCATCATGCATATGGGACGGTGACAAAAACGATATTATACATTTATAGACGACAATCCCTCAGGATAGTGTTTGGAATAATGGCGCTGGCAATCTTAGCTGGTGGCGCATGCGCAGCGACACTTACGGTGGATGACAGCGGTGGCGCAAATTATACGAAGATTCAGGATGCTATAGATCAAGCGAGCGCCGGAGATACGATAATAGTTTACAGCGGCACCTATTATGAGAACGTGAAAGTAAATAAAACACTTATTCTTCGTGGCATTGATACTGGCCATGGAAAGCCTGTAGTGAATGCTCAGGGGAGCGCATCTTCGATCACGCTTTCCGAAGATGAGATTACTATCGATGGATTTATTGTAATTAACTCAGGGATAAATGAAGAAGGCTCCGGAGGAGTCTACATAACTTCAAATAATAATACAGTTATAAATAGTATTATCGGTAAAAACATAAACGGTATCTATCTCAATTTTTCTGACAACAACACCATTACAAACAACAGTATCATCAACAACCAGTTTAAGGGCATCCATATAGAATATTCCAGCAAGAACGATATCTCAAATAACACTTTTACAAATGATGGCATCTTTGTTAACTATGCATATCAAAACAATGTGACAAACAATACGGTAAATGGCAATCCTCTTGTTTATCTTGAAAATGTATCTGATTACAAAGTTGAAAATACAGGGCAAGTTATCCTTGTGAATGATGTTAATATCACGCTGGAAAACCTGGACTTATCTAATACAACTGTTGGTGTAGAACTATGGAATACCAGTCTGAGCACGATCGCAAATAACAGTCTTAATAGCAATCAAAGAGGTATCTACGCGGGCTTTTCCGATAACAATACAATTGCAGGCAACATCGCTAACAACAACTGGGCAGGCATATTCATCTCCTCTTCTATCAACAATATTATTAATAATAATACCGTATGCAATAACGTCGATGGCGTCCATCTCCAATATTCCATCAATAGTATCTTTACAAACAACTATATCTGTAGCAATAAAAATAGCGGCATCTACTTTCAGAGTCCCAACAACGGTAACAATAGCTTTTATAATAATTATTTCAACAACAGCAATAACTTAGTATTACAGAGTAGCTCTGAAAACACGTGGAACATTACAGAGACATCTGGCACTAACATCGTCGGTGGACCTTACCTCGGCGGCAACGTCTGGGCTAATCCAGGCGGCGCAGGCTTTAGCCGGATTTGTCTGGATGGTGACTATGATGGGATATGCGATTCACCCTATACCATTGATAGTAACGCCACTGACTATCTGCCGCTTTCATACAAGGACATGCCGGCAATAATAGATTTTGCCCCAGTATCGAACGTCAGTGACCTTATAGGGTATACCAGAACTTTTAAAATCATTGTTAATCAGACTATGAACGTAACATGGTATATTGACGAAACAGCGATATTCAACCAGACCGGTGTAACTGAATCAGACTATGTAAATACCAGCGCAGGTCAAGGCACATGGAATGTTAGTGCGGTGGCTTCCAATACCAACGGTCGCGTTATACAGATGTGGAACTGGACCGTAATACCACCGATAGTTGTCACAATTACCTCGCCGGACAATAACAGCATCAACACTACCGGATATATCAACGTTACTGTGACACTCGATAGAATAAGCACAACACTTTTGAACTGGGATGGGGCAAATGAGTCGATGATGGGGGAAGGAACAAGTTTCTTCAAGAACAAAACAGGACTGCTCAGCGGAAATTACACCATAATTGCGTATGCGAATGACCTGGAGGGTGTGTTTGATGCATCTGAAACACGAATAGTAACCGTCAATAGAACAATAACTGATACAACGATTGGAAACTTCATTAACATTTCAACCTTTATTGTTAATACAACCCTTGAATTATCTGCACCTGACAGAAATATAACGATTATTATCCCGAATGGTACTAATGCTTCTGTAAATGGTGCGCCAGTAACATCGATTTCGATTGACTCCCTGGATAAAATAAATCCGTTGTTAATGGCAAATTTGTCCGGCAGCGATGAACTAATTGATGATAATGTAATTTTAGGTCCGGAAGGTGCAGTGTTTAATCCACCGATACAAATAATGATCAACTATACCGCAGCAGAATTACCCCCTGATATTACAGATTCGGATTTAACTGTTAAGTTTTATGATACTATATCTAATAAATGGGTAAGCCAGCCAATAGTTGAGCGTAATACGACAAGTAATCCAAGATATGTTATAGCAAACATCAGCCATTTCGGCACGTTTGCGTTCATTGGGGTTGCGTCCACACCGACGACTGCATCCATCAGTGGAAGCGGAGGTAGCGGAGGCAGTGGGGGAGGTGGCGGTGGAACATCAGATGAGAACTATTCAAATATCGAAATGAAAGAAAAATACGATCTGTATATCTCTAAAGATAAAACCGCATCATGCGCATTCACCAACTACAGCAATCCAATAATGTTCATCAATATAACCGGCAATACCAGTGCAGGCTGGATTAATACCGCCGTCGAAGTATTGAGAAATACTTCTTCACTTTTGAAAAATCCAGCGCCTGGGGCGGTATATAAGAACATTAACATCTGGGTTGGAACATCAGGTTTTGCCACACCGGAGAACATAAAGGAAGCTGTAATTAGATTCAAGGTCGAAAACTCATGGATTGTGAGCAACAATCTTGAAGATAATGATGTTAAAATGGTAAGATGGAACGGCAGCGAATGGACAAAGCTTGAAACCGTAGAAAAAACCAAAGATAGCGCTTATACCTATTACGAAGCGAAGACTGATTCCTTTTCACCATTCGCAATAACCGGATTAAAAGGAACGGTTATACCAAATGGAACACAAATTTCCCCTCCAA
>CABMHZ010000290.1 GCA_902386115.1 uncultured archaeon
AAGTCCGATCCCCAGCAAAATAGTAAATAAAATAACCAGCACTGCCAGTAATTTCGCATGTTTTCTTTGGATTTCCGCAAGTCTTACCAGAGCTTTTTGCAGGGGGTCTTCCATTTCTTCGCCTCTTATTGGTAGCCTAAATAATCTATCTTCTTATAAGGATTTCACTCTAAAAACAACTAAGTGATAGGTTTATTTGAGATATGTTTATATATGGTTGTGAACTAAAACCATTGCATGCAGGAAAAACTGAGAAGCTTCGGACTTACAAGATATGAAGCCGATGTCTATCTGACACTTCTTAGAATTGGTTCGGGAGATGCCAATCTTATAGCCACCACATCAGGCGTTCCTTTAGGGCGGATATACAGCATTCTCAGTTCTCTCCAGGAGAAAAAAATAATACATGCCCAGGAGACACGACCGCGCAAGTTCGCGGCAGTAGATCCGGGAACAGCGTTAAAATACCTGCTCGAATCCCAGCGTTTCAAACTCCAGCAGGCATCCCTCAGTATCGGTGACCTGGCAGTTGAGCTTGAAAGGGAACTCCAGGGGATAAAACCATCACCTCAGAATAATCAGTTCTGGACGGCTGCACTTGGTCTGGAAGAAACTCGTAATATTATTATAGAGGAGATCAACCAGGTAAATACTGAAATGTGCCTGACAGTAGGTTACCCGGAATTTTTCAAGTATCTTCCGTCCAGGAGCGGGGTAATGAATGAAACCAAAAATGCGCTTCTTCGAGCCCTGGAAAGAGGCGTGAAATTCAGGATGTTAATTGAGAGCAGTATCCATCACCCGGATAAACACGATGATGAGACTACGAAAAACATATTAAAATATCTCGGAAAGAATTTAGAGTGCAGGGTGACAGTCTTTGCTTCCACGCTTTTCGATGTTATCGATGATGATAAAATAAATCTTAAGATCAGCAGCCCGATAAATAAAGATGAATTATTTGCCATCGTGCATGTAAGGGACAAGAACATGGCTGCTAAAATGAAAAATCATTTTAATAACCTGTGGGAGAACGCTGAAAAATTGGAGGTTTGAATAAGGGATTTAATCCTGTTATGCTGCTTTGTGCTTGACATTAAAATCCATTAAAAAACCATAAAAAAAGAGAATCGAAATGGACATCTTCTCACATGCGCTTCTGCCATACCTTCTTGGCAGGTCATTCAAACGGAATAAAGAAGAGGTGACAGCTTTTGTTCTTGGGGGGATAGCCCCTGATTTCGATATATTCCTCATGTTGATAAATGCGGTGTACCCCACGTTCTTTCTCTTAACCCACCGCGGCATAACCCATTCCATGTTTTTCGGTTTTATTACCGGGACGGCTGTACTCTATCTTGCATCTCGCGCCCGCGTCAGGGCATCAGTCAGAAAGTTCATCGATTTTGAACCTGTCTTTAAGATGCGCACAGTTTTATTTGCTTCGGGCGGTGTGGCGCTCCATTTATTCCTTGACTATGTGACCACGCTGGGGATACCGCTTTTGTATCCTCTCAGTGCGACAAGATTCTCGGCTGAACTGTTTTTTTATACAGACCTGTTTCTTACGATATTGAGCCTCATCATTATTCTTGTCCTGTACTCCTATAAAAACCCTGAACAGGTCAACGCATCTGTAAAATTTCTCATGCCATTCTGGACGTTCCTGAAACCTGCAGTGGATTTCGTCAACACATCGACAAAGTTCCTGCTCATATTTTGTGTAATCTTCGCCCTGCTGGGGGGATTGAGGATCGTGGAAAAGGACAGAACGATGGCATTTATACAGGGCAACAATGCTTCGGTATATCCCACATCGAACCCGTTTGACTGGTATGTTCTGGAAAATGGAAATGACTCTATTAAAATATTCGAATACAACGGTAGTGATGGAACTCCCGTTTACAGCAATACCGTGAGAAAGTTCAATATAATTTCAAACAGCAGTCCTGACGAAGCCATTGCGGTTGCGGAAAAGCTGCCGCAGGTAAAGATGTTCGAATGGAGAGCTTATGCTGTTGCGATAAATGCAACACATAATGGTAACGAATGGTCGCTGGAATACGATGACCCGTTGGCAAGGGCACAGACCAGGGACGCGCCCGGGATATTTAAAGGGCTGGTAAAGGGTTTTGGTTCACTGAACGTGACCGTAAATGGAAGCACAGCAGTCGTGACTTGAAAAACAGAACCGCAGATAAAAGCGCCCGGAGTCGCGCCTCTGGAGGGCGCGCATCCACGTATGTCCCACCGGGGCATACGTGCCTATGGCGTATCTGCGTTTATCGGCGTTCATCTGCGGCTAATATTTATTCTGATTTAAGAGTAATTACTTATGTCGTGATGTTGGCATTATCTCTCTTTGAGTTTCACCGCTTTATCAGGCAGCCTCTTCTCCATTACTTCAACAAGAGCGTCGAAATCCCCATCCGCAAGAGAACGCGAATCCTCTTCCCCGCTTAATATCATGTCTGCAATATATCCAAGTTCATCGTCGGTCAGCTTATTTATCCTTGCAGCGAAATCTTCAGGTGACTCCGATATTTTGTGCGAGACCGGCAGCAATATGAACTTATAGTCATGCCCGGGGGCGGGACCGGTTGTTCCTTCCAGTTCAGGCGCAAGCTTCGCAAGGATCTTTTTATCAAGTTCGGTTAATGTTCTCATGTTGTTACTCTTAACTATTCCGCATTATACATTTCACATCCGGTTTAAAATTTCAAGGCAGCTTTCAAGTGTGCCGTCGCCAACGATGTCCGGGATGACACCCTGCGATCGCATAGCTTCGGCGGTTTTTTTGCCAATGGCGATCACCTTGAGTGTTCTGGTTCTGTCATGAATAAAGCCAGATGATCCAAAAGACTTTGCGCTTGTGAATATGACAGCTCCTGCGTCATTCAGTATACCGTTAATGCAATTCCCGGAAGGCAAAAGCCTGTACGCCGGCGCTTCTACTACGGTTGCCCCTTTTGATGAAAGCGAATGTAACAGTTCAGGATTCGGAACTTCCGCCCGTGCGATTCCGATAATTTTTCCCCTGATGTCGCCAAGGTATTGTTCAAAATGCTCTGACGAGAATGTTTCTATGACCTCGCTTGAACACCCATATTCTTCGACCTTTTTTGCGGTCTTGGGTCCCACGCTTACGATTCTGATATTCTTTGCGGGATGAGATTTTTCAAAGAACTTATCGACCCCAAGAGCGCTTGTGAATATCAGGATGTCAAGTTCGCCTTTTGAAGCCATTTTCGCCAGATGTGATAATGGCGCGGGGTCGGTGGGATCTGATGCGGTCATTGTGGAGATTATGAGGGCTTCATGACCGTAACGCCTGAAGAGGTCGTGGATGCCTTCTGACTTTTCCCTGAGTTTTGTGACCGCGATTTTCATATACATCAGAATTACGGGTTAATGTATAATGGTTTTGTTTGAATGACAAAACCGGTAAAACTCACGGACAAAGACCCCGGAATTATTTCAGCCTCTCCATCAACGGGTCTTTTACTCCCACAGTATCAAAAGCCCTCGCTCTTCGCAGGCACGATTCACACACACCGCACGGCGCCTCTTTGCCTTCATAACATGACCACGACCATTCAAGCGGCGCGCATATCTCAATCCCCCTTCTTACTATGTCGGTCTTGCTCATGGAAATAAGCGGCGTATAAACCTCAGGATGTGTCAGGGTGCCGGATGTGAGCATCCTGTTGAAGCTATCCACGAATTCAGGGGTGTTGTCAGGGAACGTTGCAGCTTCCTCTGCGTCGAATCCGGTCACTATTATTTCGAACCTGAAATTTTCAGCAAGCGCCGCGCCGATAGAAAGAAATACGACGTTACGCGCAGGCACCCAGACCTGTTGTGCTGTTTTCTCCGTAACTTCCATATTATCAAGATCAGAGCTTGAGATTCTGGGCATTTCCCCCCCGCCAGTAAGCGCGCCCCGGAAATTGCGATACCAGGGAAGCTCGATGACAATATGACCCACCCTGAACTGTTTACATATCGCGTTTGCAAATTCGATCTCTTTTTTCCTGGCTCTCTGACCATAATCAAAGGTCACGCACATCACTTCATCGCACCTGTCGTATGCTTCTTTGAAGGCAACTGTAGAGTCAAGACCTGATGAAAGGAGGACAATGGATTTCATATTCAGCCATTGATCTGGAAGATAATAAAACCTGACATAAAGTAGAGAAAAATACCACAACTTATTTTATCCATGCAAACCTATACAACTGCGGTCTCAATGGGCGACATGAATCCTTCTCACGAATCTGCAAAACCTCACATACTCCGTGAGTCTGAGTTCTTCGGCGGATGCATTCGCGTAAAGATATCGGTAAAGAACAGCTCGGGTTTAGCCATCCACGATGTGGCGCTTGAACTTGAAAGCGATGACAGGATACTTCATTTTGACCGCTGCGAACCCGAGTATCCTGAAAAGAAAGGAAAGTTCCTGCTTGACAATCTCGATCCGAATACCGACAGGACAATTGCCATTTATCTCGATCCCCTTATCTGCGCAAAGGAGGGAACCAATGTCAACTGCCGCGTCTTTTATAAGGATGCTTATGGCAGGTCTGAAATGGCGCAGATGGAGCCTCTGAAGATAAAAGTGGTCTGCCCGATATTTCGCACAGAGCAGGATATCAACATCGGAAGGCTGAAGGAACTCGTTTCCGGGCTTTTGTTCCACGACAGCAAGGTTTATACGATCCCAAAAAGGGTGGAACCCGCAGAGCTTCTGGTTGCGTGCAGGGATGCGGTGCTGCTCCATGATGTGCGGCATATTAAGACTTTCAAGACCACGGATGAGAAGACATACGAGGCCTGGTATTACGGAAAGACCAAGGTCACGAAGAAAGACCTTGTGATAAAATGCTGCCTGCGAAGGGACACTGATAGCATCGAGGTTTTCGCTTCGGGAAATGACCCGGGCGACATTACGGGATTGCTGGCTGAGATAGGGCGCAATCTTACAAAGGAGTTTGAGAGGATTGGGAAGGTTCAGCCGGTTTTTAATATCACGATCAAGGATTCCATTATCCAGAGAAGCAATCTGTTGAGTTTCTGCAACCTTGATGGAAGCTGCGGTGGAGATGTGGTGATTGAGGATAGCGTTGTGCAGAGGGCGAATATTGATTCGTGGAATGAGATACAGCAAAAGGATAAAGCGGAGCAGGAACGCAGGCAGAGGGAGAAAGATGAGCGCCGGCGCATAGAAGAAAAGAAGGCTGAGAGACAAAGATTGGTGGAGGAACAGAAGCAAAAAGAGCGCCTGGGTAGGGAGGAAGCGGAAAAGAAGGAAAAAGAAAGGCTTGAAAAGATAGAACAGTAGAACAGGCAGAAAGAACAGGAACGTCTCCGCCAAAAAAAGGAAAGAGAGGAGCCAACACGCAAAGAACCTGAAGGGTCTCCATGGAAAAGTTTCTTTGCAATTGCGCTGGTGATAGGTGTGCTGGCGCTGGGCTATTGGACGCTTGCGCCGGGTTCAAATAATACCTCTGAAAATCTAAAATCAACACCCGCTCCAACATCAAAAGTTACTCAAACAGTTTCTTCAACTCCAATGATTACAACAGGTGCAGACCAGAAGACCATCACCAATTCCATCGGCATGGAATTCGTGTTGATTCCTGTTGGTGAGTTTGACATGGGTTCGCCAGCAAATGAAGCAGGAAGATATGATGATGAAGGACCAGTTCATCGCGTGAAGATCGCAAATGCTTTCTACATGGGTAAATTCGAGGTCACGCAGAAGCAGTGGCTTGATGTCATGGGAACCAGTCCATCTTATTTCAATGGCGATAATCTGCCTGTTGAACAGGTTTCATGGAACGATGTTCAGGAATTCGTCAAAAAGCTCAATGAAAAAGAAGGTTCCAACAAGTATCGCCTTCCTTCAGAGGCAGAATGGGAATATGCGGCACGGGCAGGCACAACCACGAGGTATTATTTTGGAGATGACGAAACAAAGCTGGGTGATTATGCATGGAATGGAAATAATTCAGGAGGTAAAACACATGATATCGGTCAAAAGAAACCTAATCCATGGGGATTATATGATATGTATGGCAACGTCTGGGAATGGGTTCAGGACATATATCAGAGCAAATACAACGGCGCGCCAACTGATGGAAGTGCATGGGAAAGTAGTGGCTCGGGCCGTGTTGTTCGCGGCGGTGGCTGGTACCGCTGCGCCCGGTTCTGCCGGTCGGCGCTTCGCTACGCCTGCGACCCTGGCTTCCGCGGCGCCGACCTCGGTTTTCGTCTCCTGAGGATTTTGTAGCTACATTCCACTTTATCCCTTTACCACTTAGCAAAGCTTACCACCAGATATATCAAGTATGAAGCCGAAGGCTGGCGTGCGTCAGCCGCCAGCCCTGAGGCTTTGAAATCCCATCCATAGGATGGGCGCAAAAAATTTTAGATAGTGAGATTAAAGTATATTATGCTAAAAATATTCACGTTGAAATATGATGAAAAATCTGAAAGCTTCAATGATTCCATGATGTCAAATTTTTTGACAGACAAAGAGTTACTTCGATGGGAAAGCAACTTCTTTGAACGTAAGAACGAATACTTCTGGACTGTACTCATTGAATATCGACATTCAGTTCCAGCGCATACGGAAACAAATCAAAAAACAGAGGGGACAAAAGACGAGAGCTACAAAGAAATACTCACAGAAAATGATTGGCCGCTCTTCAAAGTGCTTCGGGAATGGAGGGCAGAACGCAGCAAGAAAGAGGGGATACCGCCTTATATAATCTGTAACAATATGCAGCTTGCCAGACTAACTGTCTCTCGCCCAACCTCACTTAACACTTTACAGGAAATAGACGGCATCGGCAGGGGAAAGGCGGAAAAGTACGGAAAAGAGATTTTACAAATAGTAGCTTCTCATGGAAAGCCTGTTGAGGCTCAAAAAGAGGAGAAAAATGGCTGAGGAGCTTCAACTATTTGTCAAATGGTCAGAGTTCCTGAAATGGCTTCTTAATACTACGGAAAAATTCCCCAAGAAAGTCAGGTTCACTTTCACAACAAGAATAGACAACCTTGCCCTGGATATCCTTGAGGATATAATCGAATTCAGGTATGATAAGAAAGCCAGACAATCGGGTTTTATGAAAATAAATATCAAATTCGAAAAGCTCAGGATACTTCTTCGGATGTGCCACGAATTGCAGTATCTTTCTACGAAGCAGTTTGAATACGCAGTAACCCATATCAATGAAGTTGGAAAAATGGCAGGCGGCTGGCTGAAAGGGAGCGACGCAGCATGAAATAGAAAACCGTTGCTGGGCGGTATCTGCGTTTATCCGCGTTAATCTGCGGTTAATATATTTGAGAATAATAAAAATCATATGAGACGCTATGGAAACCTGTTTGAAAATATTATATCGTTTGAAAATCTTCTCAAAGCGGCGAAAAAAGCATTCAGAGGAAAAAAAGATAAAGCACGAGTTGCACGATTCTATTTTGATATGGAAAAAGAACTGTTGTGCCTTCAGGAAGAACTGCTCAATAAAACTTACGAACCCCGACCCCTTCGGAAATTCCAGATACGGGAGCCAAAACCAAGGGAAATTGGAGCATCAGATTTCCGCGACCGTGTGGTGCATCATGCAATATGCAACACAATAGAACCAATCCTTGAGCGAGGTTCTATCCATCACAGCTATGCATGCAGGATAGGAAAGGGGACGCACAGAGCAGTAATGCAGGCGCAGATATTCAGCCGAAAACACAGCTATTTTCTGAAGTGCGACATCAGGAAATACTTTGCAAGCATAGACCATGAAATTTTAAATAAAATGCTTGCGAGAAAGTTCAAGGATGCGGATTTAATGTGGCTCCTGAACACCATAATAGACAGCGCAGAATCCGAGAATACAGGGAAGGGCGTACCTATTGGAAGCCTGACAAGCCAGCATTTTGCCAACCTGTATCTTGACAAACTTGACCACTGTATCAAGGATTGTCTGCGGGTCAAAAGCTACCTGAGATACATGGATGATTTCATCCTTTTTGGCAATGAAAAAGCCGAACTTCATTTACTGCATTCCACCATCAGGGCTTTCCTGAGAGATGAACTTACACTTGAATTAAAGGAGAAAGCAACAATAATCGCGCCCGTTCAGGAAGGTGATCCATTTCTTGGATTTTGGATATTTCCAAACCTTATCCGGTTGAAGCATGAGAACAAAAAAAGAGCATTGAATACACTAAAATCAAGAAACAGAGCATTTAAATCTGGGAAAACAAACGAAGAAAAATATTCCCAGTCTCTTATGAGCATCACGGAATACTTAAAAATAGGGAACACATATAATCTCAGGAAAGACATCTTCAGCAAGATGTTCTTTCTTTGATGAACCCGTCTAAAAAGGATGAATATGTTTGGGTTCATCAAACAAGGGTAGCGGTCATTATGGCTCGAACCGTGTTAATCGCGGCGGTAGCTGGAACAACAACGCCCAGAACTGCCGGTCGGCGAATCGCAACAACAACGACCCTGACATCCGCAACAACAACCTCGGTTTTCGTCTCCTGAGTTCATTGTCATGCCCGAAGCGCCCCGTTCAAGGACAGTGCGCCAGCGCATCGATAATGACCAGACCGCAATCCTGCGCCGGTGTTCTCCGGACAAAGAATAAGTGCCCGCCGCCTCCGGTAGAGGATTCGAAGGCGGTGGCGGTTTTCGCACTCGTCTACTACCAATTACTGCAACGAAACCTAAGGTTGCCATGAGTGCGTCAGCCGACAGACGAAGTACGAAGCGGGCGCGAAAATCAGAATAAAAAATCAAACTGTTTCAGAAAACTACTTAAGCCTTAGCAAAGAAAGGTTAATTCAAAATATGACTGAAGTCAAAACCGCAAGAAAAAAGATTCGCAGTATCCCACGGACGAAGGGAGACGAATTTGTTCTCGTTGACAGAAATTTACTATCAAATGTGATAGCTGAAATAGAAGATAAATTGGATGAACTGGAAGCAATTACAGACCCTGAGTTCATGAAAGAAGTATCTTCGAGGGTCAGTGATATAGAGAGCGGAAAGGTGGAAGGTCTGGACGAGGATAAGATTTTCGAACTCCTCAGAACATAATTTATGGAATGGTCTTTAAAAGCTCATCCGCTCTTTGAGAGGGACATAAAGAAACTGAGTAAGATCGATAAGGATCGGCTCAGTGGGCTGATTTTGAGAATTAAAGAAAATCCCGATAGATTCAAGTTGTTAACAGGATGTCATCGGTGTTTTCGCGTAAGGTTTGGCAATTTCAGACTCGTTTATGCACTCAAAAGTAAAACCATATGGCTCATAATCGTAGAAAACCGCAAAAAAGTTTATAAAGAACTGTAAAAAAGAATAAAGAAGTGACAGATCGACTAAAAAGGTCGAGTATTCGAAACAACGATGGGTTTCGCACACGTCTATCACCACAAACAATATCCCTCAACGAAGCCGAAGGCTGGCACGCTTCAGCCGCACAACCGGAGCGCGAAGCGGCGCGCAATCATAGATGAAAACATCATAAATATATACTTGTATTAACAATAAAAGTTCTTGCTGAATTCGAATGTTGGATAAATGGAGATAAAAAAATGTCATTATTGAGAGATTGTCGGAAAAGCTGTTAACTTTCACCAATTCAAGATAACATCATAATCCTTGCAGCCAACTTTTCTCAAGAAAAACATTACGCATCGAAGCATTTATATCCTTTAGATGCTTTTATTACA
>CABMHZ010000291.1 GCA_902386115.1 uncultured archaeon
AATAAAACTTTTTTTCAGAATTTTACCGGTTACGCCTGTAACTTATGTTTTACGATCTTAAGCCTGAATCCGCCTTGCGCTGTTTCGATGGGCAACGTCAGGTTAGTATTCAGGTGATACAGGTCTGCTATTACTTTCGGCAGGCGTATGGATATGCTATTGCCGGATTTATATACTGTCGCCTCTATGCCATTCTTTAATGCCTTGAAGTATTTGACAATATTGTCCACGTCATCCGGATGGCTGTGCTCGTTGCCGCATTCACATCGCCAGCCCCGTATCACAAACCCTTTCAGGTCTATGTCGTCCACTGCCTTCATCTCTTTTCCACAGATATTGCATTTATGCATTATATTTCACCTCGCATTATTCTTAATTTATCTTTTGTAGCCCGTATTTTTCCAACATGCCTTATTAGCCAGTAATCTTCATAATCTTCGACTGCCACAATGTAAATATTTTCTCCACGATGACACCATTTCTCAACAACGCCCTTTTTTCTTTTACTAACTTCTGTACCATTTTCGAGTAATTCTATTATCTGGTATATCTCAAGCCCGAGTTCAACCATCTCATCATCTGCATTTCTGTTGTGGTCTGGTATTAAAGGCTTATTCTTCCAGGTTATCAAGGATCATCAACTTCACAATGTATATACATAAATGTCATTATGTATATACTTTTTCATGATTGCTAACGATGTAGTATCCCGAAGCATATAAAAACTACCTTGCCATGCTCAAGATACTATTCAGGGATTTCTTAAAGCGCCCCTCGGCGCTATTCTTTGTCTTCACATAAAAGATACTCTATTGCCTTGCTTATGCTCCAAACTTCTATGATTTTATTTTGGGATATCCTGTCAAAATGCTTATCATTGGTTATCAAAATGGAATTTTCCTGGAGGCATGTGGCTGCATGGACAATATCAACAATCTTATTTTTCGGAAAATGGATGCGGTTTCAGATTCATATCTCTCAGAATACTTATCGAATTCCAATAAAAGCAGGTCGTTTCCCACAAGGCGAACATTCTTATTTGATATAAGCTCCAAAATTAAATCAAGAGCGCCAGCTTTACTTTCGGGATTTTTGATGGCTGAAACGAAAACGTTGGTATCAACCAAGAACTGCTGCATATTTCTTTTTCGCCACTTCTTTTACTTCAGTTCTGACACCAGAAGCTATCTTATCTATATCCAGCCCTTTGAGTTCCTCTTTGAGCCTTTTTTCGATCTCATTTCTGTCAAGCTTTTTAATTAAAATTTTATCGTCATCTAATTCGGTAATTAGAAGCGGCACTTTTTTTGTCAAATGCAGTTTTTTCCTGATAAGTTCAGGAATAACAAGCCTTCCGGTATCGTCTATGGCAACTATTTCCATTTTTACCACTGATGGTAATAATGGCATTATAGATATTAAAGGTTTTGCTCCTCTAAGCCATTTCTCAATGCCTTGAAAAACTACCATACCTTTATATTCCAACCAATTAATATAATCCTCTCATGCGGGAATCAAAACTCACACGGAAAACGAACGAGACCGACATCGAAGTGAAGCTATCGCTTGACGGGACCGGGAACACAGACATCAACACAGGTATTGCGTTCTTTGACCACATGCTCAACTCTTTTGCGAAACACGGCTCCCTTGACCTGATGGTAAAAGCCCGTGGAGACCTTTCCGTGGACGACCACCACACGGTAGAAGATGTGGGAATAACCCTTGGCAGCGCCATCAAGAAAGCCCTCGGTGAAAAGAAAGGTATAGAACGGTTCGCAGATGCCCGGGTGCCCATGGACGAAGCGCTTGCAACAGCCGCAATAGACATAAGCGGCAGAAGCTACCTTGTTTTTGATGCAACACTGGCAAACCAGAACATAGGCGGTTTCAATCCCCAGAATACCAGGCATTTCTTTGAATCGCTTGTCAGCAATGCAGGTATAAACGCGCACCTTGCAGTAACCGGAGAGAACGATCACCACAAGATAGAGGCGCTCTTTAAAGTGTTCGCAGTGGCGTTGAAAAAAGCTGTCAGGTTAAGCGGGACCGCTATTCCAAGCACGAAAGGCGTGCTGTAACATTTACTTTTTTTGTTAGATGTAAGGATTATTCCTTTTTGATCAGATGTTTGAGTCCCATTGTCTCAAGCATGGCTTTCAGATCAGTATCCTCGGGAGTGATCAGGTCAACCCCTTCATATATGGAATTCTCGTGAGGGATCACATCAATGACAGGTGTGATATCTTTCACAGGTTTGATTTCAACAGCGGCAGCATCGTTCCGGGCTGGTTTTTCCTTTGCCTTTAGCTTTTCATAGGCAAATCCAGCTTCTCTTCGCAATCTGGGGTCAGGATGATTCAGGCTCAAGTCCTCCACCACGGCAAATGTATCCATCACGAACGCAGGATTTTTAGCAGATATATTCTTTATTAAACTGCAACCGCAAATCCTGGCGTCCACATTCAGGCTATTGAGAACCCTGATCAGTTCTTTTGAGCGACCAAGGAAAAACTCTGTCCGCGTTGCAGCAAGAGAATCGAGCGTTAAATATGCCTTATTCCTGATCTTCGGGCTGATATTTTCAAGACATGCAAGCAATTCCGGCACAGCAATAATCACACGGTCAGGATATCCCTGATATATCTTATGCAGAAGGTCAAGAGAATTTATCATCAACTCTTCATTGAAGTTCTGTTTTCCACTCCGCATGCAACTCAATATCACAATTACTGAGCGGGCTGGTATCCCGAGATCTTTTCCAGCCACCCTGTTCAAAGTCGAAATAACCGAACTGCATACTTTTATATCTCCATTTTGAGCCAGCCTTGTGAACATTTTTATGGCTTCCGGCATCATGGATGGTTGCTTACCAAGTAATTGCAGGAGAAAATCCAGGTTTTCCTCCTTCACCTTGCCGGTCTCTATCTTCTTAAAGATGCTTTGCAATTCCTTTTGTGGATCCATGTTTTTATTTCCATATGCCCATCGTTCAATCCTTTCCGCAGTTCCGCCTTCAGCTTACCTCTGCTATCGCTTCGATCTCAATTTTTGCGTTCTTTGGAAGCGCTGCGACACATACAGTAGAACGCGCCGGTTTTCCTGAAGAAAAATAAGACGCATATATCCCGTTCAATTTTGAAAAATCGTTCATGTCAGTAAGGAATATCGTTGTTTTAACAACGTTTTCAAGGCTGCTCCCCGCAGCTTCAAGAACTGCTTTCAGGTTATCAAGGACTCTTTTTGCCTGTGTCTCTATATCACCGTCGATGAACTGCTGGGTCTTCGGGTCGATAGCAATTTGTCCTGAAAGGAATACCATTTTATTTATTTTTACTGCCTGCGAGTAAGGACCGATAGCATCCGGCGCTTTGTTCGTTTTCACGATTTCTTTTGAACTCATGAATACTATTACATATATTGTTGAATAAAAGCATATCGGAAAAGTGAATATCCGCCTTATATGGATTCTTCAAAAGACACGCCTTCAGTTTGTCTGGCTGGAAGCCCCTGACACATAGGTTCCATTCCATCGATAGTATTTATCAAAATACTCTTTTAATGATTTCTCTAATGTAGAATAAAAATATTCTGCTTCCTCTGTAAATATCCCATTGTTTATATAACACGGAGAAGTGACTATAATGTATTTCTTTGTCTCGTCGAAGTATATGGGGACGCACCATGAGTAAATTTTTTCACGGTCTATGATCTTCATGATTTCTTGTTTTTCTGTAACATTGTAAAAATAAAGTCGAAGCGATGGATTATACTTCCTATAAGTTTTCACACCAGGATAATAATCAATCTCTTTATTGGGGTTGATAAAATTCACAATAGCTGCAGGTTTCCATAGGCCATGAGGTATAGGGATTTCTTCTGAATTCTGAGTTATTGTATAATTCCATCCTTCGGGAACAGCTTCACCTATGTTCTGTATCTCATCTTGAAGTTCTTTTGTTTTCTCTTCACTTGTACATCCGCTAATTAAAATAATTCCCATTACTGAAAATGCTATTAGCAAAAACTTTGGAGTCATGATTTATCTTTTATATTTAAAAAATAAAAGAGAGGATATACCTCTCCCTGTTTTCGTAGTCACTCTAAAGCCAATAGTTTCTTAATATATTTCATCATATTTGCGTTCTCCGATGGGGCTATATATGCACCTTCGGCTGTATATCGTTCCTTAGCGCTTTCCTGCCTTATTTCATCCAAGAACAAACCATATTCAGTATACGTCAAATCTATGAGAGCTTCTGCGACAAGTTTGTCTCCTTGCTCATATTTTTGGAACAAAAGAGGCCATATCCCTTTACCCTGTTCATTGCTGTAGTTTAAAAATTCTTTATACTGTCTGGATTGGGTATACATTTTTGGGTTACTGTAAATGCTTAGATTTGGGTCATCCCATGTCTCTATCCACGCTCCGTATTTAGTATTGAATTCCTGCTTAACTTCTTCTGGAATATTGTCTAATAAATTCGAAAGTTTACCTTTTTCATCTACTGACATTTCAACTTTTTCTGATATTGTCAAACCGCGTTTTATAGATTCCTCAAAACTCATGCCTCCGGTTGACTGGAGGAAAGCTCCTAATGCATATGTTCCACTCCATCGATAGTAATTACTAACATTTCCATAACCATCACCTCTTAGTGCATACCTTGGATGGAAAGTTCTCATAAGCTGCCCGGGTTTGCTTTCCCAATCGTAACCGTGTGGATGGTCGTTCCCAGGTTTTGTTACTGAAGCATGGGTATAACCACCACCGTTCGCCCATAAATCAACAACATCATTGCTTACAGTTGCTCCACTTCTCGTATATGTCCATGCCCCGGAATATCTCGAAGGATTATTTCCATAATATTTATCAAACGCAGTTAGTGGATTCGGATCATACCATGGTGAACCAGGGGATGGTGGCCAATTCCAAGCATTAGTAATCCCCCCAGACCAGCTTATACAGTTGTAAACGGTTGAGGTTGGCGCCGATTTAATAGCATCGTCAGCTTTCAGATTTGGGAAGTAGCTCGTGATATCACTATTATCAAGTTTCATATACAAATCCGCGGTCCCTGTTGGATTAGATGAACTGTAACTCGAAACAAGTGCATATTTAATATCTGGTGAAAACTGGTTTTTTACCCTTGAAGCAAGACCCCAATAAAAATCCCCCGGTCCGGCATAGTCATCGTTGGATGCTTTTATCAGACCTGGCGAAGAACTGCTGTCTGCTAACCACAGACGGCTATCACCTGTAAGTTTGGATATAAAGTAATTCAAAGTTCCTGTCTTGTAGATACCTCCGATATTAACATTAGTACCTGCCAGGGCAACATTTGAGGTATACAGAGAACCATCTTTATACAAATCTGAAGTCCCGGGGTTACTGGAACTATATGATCTTAGCAGTAGATAATATGTGCCTGTAGTTGGAATAGTAACACTTATCTTTGATTGGTATCCATTTCCCCAGTCATCATTCGACCATGAACCACCATTGACAGGGTCGTTGTAGTTAAACAGGAACATGACAGGATCGGATGCATATGGATCACTTTTCCTTGTTTCAAAAACAACATTCTGACCACCGGTAAAATAGAAAGACTTGTAGTAAGTATATACAAAATTCGTATTCAAATAGTATAAATAATCACCTTCCGGATTGGACAACGCCATTGCTTCCGTTATTTGATTTTCATTCTTCAACCGTTTGTAATTATCTTGCAGAGATCTTGATTTTAAGATGTTTATATAATTTCGATATTTAGTTTCCGAGATTATTGCTGCAGCCTTTTGTTTCGCTAATCGAATGAATTCAATCTCCGGTATGTCCCGACTTTTAAAGGAGAATACATGTCTTCCCTTGGAAAGAAATATTGGATTAAAAGTGTTGTTCAGTAATGGGGCAGATTGCCAGCCATTCTCAGACGTGTTTAGGTATCCTATGGGGTCGCCATCGAGATATGCTTGAATTTTTTCTTGTCCATTGACTCCCATGACCCATGCAGCCATGTAATAATTTCCGATTTCTGGGATATCTACTTCGAATTTTGTATAGGCATATTTTCCATCAGTTGTCATCTTCACATTCTTTAAGATGCCCTCGCCGCCACGACTATCGTCTACAAAACGTTTTTCTATTCCCAGTGGAACCTCCACCGAGTTGAGTCCTTTGCTATCATTTCCTCCTTGCGCGCTTACCGCGGGCACAAACGCCATGCTCAAAATCAGCATCGCTGCAAGCACCACGCCTAATTGCACTCCTCTACTTTTCTTCATATTTTTTATTCCTCCATTTATATTCTCTTCGTTCCTTTCTTATGCCTCATCAGGCGCGGCGCTGGTTTTAAATAATTATAAAGCAAACATTACCATGCCCTCGGGCAACATGGGGCTCATCTGCTCTTGCTGAACTCTTGAGCCCCATGTTTTTTAATCTGCAAAATCAATGGATAAAATCTTAAACCACCTTATCCTTGGAATCTACAGACCCATTCTTATAATAGAATAGGGGGGGTACATATTAGTTTCGGTTTATAAATTAGAATATGTAAATTTTTGGATGCCATTAGCATTATAATATATGCAGAGTTCCATATTACCCATATGTTGAAAAGAAGGGAGTTTATCAAAAGGCTTGCTGCATTATTTTCAGTTATTATTTCAGGACGTCTTGATAAATACCCACAAGAAGATAATCGAAATGTCCAGAGGGGAACGCCGTTGAAAACCGAAAAATCAAACGTGTATGTGATAAAAACAACAGACAGGGATTGGGGAATAAGAGAATTGCTAAAACGCCTCGGCTCCGGCGATATTTCAGGAAAAAAAGTCGCCATAAAAGCCAACTACAATAGCTCAGACCCGTTCCCCGCTTCCACACACATCGATACCCTTGGTGCGATTGTCGATTTCCTGAAAGAGAACGGGGCAAGTATTGTGCTTGCTGAGAGAAGCGGTATGGGGAACACGAAAAAAGTCCTTGAAGATACCGGGGTCATGGAACTTGCGGGGCAGAAGGGATTCGATGTTGTTATTCTGGATGACCGCAAGACCGGATGGAGCAGGGAAAAACCGCAGGGAAGCCACTGGAAAAATGGTTTCCTGTTTCCGGATGTTTTCAGGGATGCGGATGCCGTAGTGCAGACCTGCTGCCTGAAGACCCACAGGTTCGGAGGGCATTTCACAATGTCTCTCAAGAACAGCGTGGGAATGGTGGCAAGATACGACCCAGAGGACGGTTATGATTATATGGGCGAGCTTCACAGTTCGCGATACCAGAGGCAGATGATAGCTGAAATAAACACAGCTTACGAACCTGTTTTCGTAATAATGGATGCCATTGAGGGTTTCTCAAAGGGAGGTCCTGATACGGGGACGCTCATCCAGCCAGGCATACTCATTGCAGCCAGGGACAGGGTGGCTCTTGATGCAGCAGGCATAGCATTACTTCGGATGTATGGTACAACGGATGAGGTAACAAGTGGCGGGATATTCGAGCAGGAGCAGATAGCAAAGGCTGCTGAACTGGGTCTTGGCGCTACGTCACCTGATGAAATTGAGATAATAGCTGACAATGAAGAGGCAGGGGATATCTGCAAAAAATCGAGGAGTAGCTCAGGCAAACCTGTTTATGAATCTCCAATAGTCACTTTCAGCATCTTATCGCCAACTGCTATCTTTTCGACCACGTCCTGTCCTTCAATGACCTGCCCGAATATGGCATATTGCCCGTCAAGGAACTTTGCATCTTCAAGACAAATATAGAACTGCGAGCTTGCACTATTGGGGGCATTAGAACGCGCCATGGCTACCGCGCCCTTCTTATGAGTTAGGTTGGGGGCTATCTCAAGTGGTATTGTAGTTCCGGAACCTCCTGTGCCGTCCCCTTTCGGGTCACCGCCCTGGATAACAAATCCCGGTACGACCCTGTGGAAAGTAAGCCCATTATAAAATCCCCTCTGCGCAAGATCAATAAAGTTCTTTGTGGTAATGGGCGCATCTTTTTCATAAAGCTCGAACTTGATCGTACCTTTTTCAGTCACGATAGTTGCGATCCTGTTTTTTCCAGTTTCCCCGGAAGCGCCTGTACCTGATTGCGGTTTACTGCCTATGCATCCGAGTGTGATCGAAACGAGTATGATCAACACTATTAAGAAGTTTTTTAGTTTCATGATATTACCTGATTTCTGATTTCCGTATCGTGCAAAACATTTGATTTAAAAGTAATTAGCGAATATTAAATTTTATGGTAACACCGGTCAGAACATCAGGACTTGCCATATTTATAATTACCGTATCAATAATTAACTTTACAAACTATTTATATATTCCCAGAACGTAAGAGGAAAAAGGAGAAAATGCATGATCGAGATTACAGATGCAGCGGCGGCAGAACTAAAGCAACTGCTTGAGGAACAAAATAAAAAAGACCACGGACTGCGGATTTACGCTGCCGGGCAGGGATGCAGGGGAATAAATTACGGTCTCTCCCTTGAAAAAACCCCCAAAAATGAGGATGATGTCCTTGAAAGCAAAGGCATTAAGATCATAATCAGCAAAGACCTTAAGGAAGACATAGAAGAATTGGAGATCGACTTTATAGATAATGATCATGGAAAGGGTTTTGTCATTAATAATCCCGGCATGGAATGCGGTCCCGGGTGCGGAAGCTGCGGGTGATTTAAATGTTCCCGGGTCTTGGAAAAGGTATAAATCCCCGAAAGATGGCTTCGATGATGAAGCAGATGGGGATAGATATCAAAGAAATTGAGAACGTCGAGGAAGTGATCATACGCACACCTGAAAAGGACATAATCTTTAAGGATGCTGAAGTCTCGATCATGGATGCCAGGGGAACAAAGACCTACCAGGTGATGGGAACACCCCACGAAGTGCCCCGGGAGGCGAAAATCCCGGAAGATGACGTCAAACTCGTGATGGAACAGACGAAATCGAACGATGCTGACGCCAGGCGCGCGCTTTCGGAAACAAAAGGAGATATTGCTGCTGCGATCCTGAAACTTACAAAAACCTGATTTTTTTCTGGAAAGATATCTTTTTATCGATTCAGCCACTTTAAAGTATCGGATAGTGTATATGCAATGACAATAGCAGGCAAAAAAATAGGATTCATAGGCACAGGAAAGATGGGTGAAGCCCTTATCAAAGGCATCCTGCATGCGAAGCTGGTTACCCCGGATAAGATATTCGCAAGCGATAGCGATGTAGCAAAATTAAAAACGCTTGTAAAGGTCTATAAAATCAATACATGCAGTGATAACTGCGAAACAGTGCGGAATTCAGATATCATTATGATGGCGGTTAAACCCCAGATAGTACCGAAAGTCCTTGAGGAAATAAAGGGTTCAGTAAAGAAGCAGGTCATTATTTCGATAGCTGCCGGAGTTCCCATTGAAACTTATGAAAACGCTCTTCCGGAAGGCTCAAAAGTAGTAAGGGTGATGCCGAACATTGCAGCTACCGTGCTTGAGGCAGCGTCTGCTGTGTGTTCAGGAAACTCTGTCACTGAAGAAGATGAAGCCCTTGCGACAGGGATATTCAATTCGGTCGGGCGTACAGTGATACTTCCGGAAAATCTCCTTGACGCTGTCACAGGGCTATCCGGAAGCGGTCCTGCATACGTATTCATGATAATCGAGGCGCTGGCTGACGGCGGTGTATTTGAAGGGCTTGACAGGAAAACCGCAAAGGTACTGGCAGCCCAGACAGTCATGGGAGCCGCAAAAATGGTGCTTGAAGACGGAGTGCATACGGGAGAACTGAAGGACATGGTCACTTCACCAGGCGGCACGACCATACGCGGCATCAGGGTTCTTGAAGACCACGGCGTGAGAATAGCCATGATGGATGCGGTTATTGAGGCATGCGAGCGGTCAAAGGAACTGGGCAGGAAGAAGAGTTAATAACCAAAATTTATCAATAATCTCCGTGTTCTCTGTGCCTCCGTGGCAAGTTTCGTCTAAGCCACAGAGACTCAGAGGCACAGAGTGACATTACCATTATTCCATTAGAAGAGACATAAGTGTGATAACCCTGAGATTCAGGATACTACGAAAAATCAGCATCTGTTATGAACATACTTACTGAGATCGAGAGAAAGGCAACAAAAAACCATGCAAGAATAGGGATTGGCATAGGGAAAGTTTCCGAAAGTCTTATCAGTAGCGCGCAGGATGCGCAGGATTTCGCTGAAGTTGTCCTCGTGGGTGATGAAAAACAAATACGGTCAATGGATACTGATCTTGAGATCATACATTCCACTGAACCATCAAAAAAACTGGTCGAGCTGCTGGTAAATGGAGAGATAGATGGAGCTGTAAGAGGTACGCTCAGCGCCACAAAAACGCTATCTGCATTGAAAAGCTCGCTCGGGATGAAGAAATTATACAGGATAGCTTTGATGGAAACAGCAGACGGAACACCTTTTTTCCTGGCGCCTGTGGGGATAGATGAAGGGAATTCAGTAGAAGATAAAATTGAACTTGTAAAACTGGGGGTGGAGCACATGAAGCGCCTGGGTATTGATGCAAAAGCAGGTATCCTTTCAGGCGGGCGTTTTGAGGATAAGGGCAGGGATAAAACCGTGGACAGGACTCTTGATGAGGCAGAGATCGTGACGAAAAGGCTGTGCGATATGGGGATCAATACAACGAATTATTCAATACTGATCGAAGATGCGATAAAAGAGGCTAATTTTATTATCGCGCCTGACGGGATTTCCGGGAACCTGATATTCAGGACACTTGTGTTCCTCGGAAATGGACACGGGTACGGCGCTGCGGTTCTAATGGATAAGGTGTTTGTTGACACTTCACGAGTTAAAGAAGATGCATCGAGAGCTATCATGCTTGCCAGCGCACTCGTTTAAAAAACTGCATAAGAGATAGTGAATTTTTATTATTTTTGCTTGCAGGAACCAAAATTTCTGCAAAAAACGCAGATGGTTTTTTATTTTTCCAAAGCTTGAGCCTTTTCTGTTTATGAGTACATCGGATTGTAGCTCGCCCGAAGCGCCATATTTATCTGTTCGATAAATACCTCCGGCGGCTGCGCTCCCATGAAAGCCGTATCCTCGTTGATCACGATATGGGGAGTGCTCATTATACCGTACCTTTGCACGAGATACGGGAATTCCGTCATCTCGATAACGTCAGCCCGTATGAATTCATTTTCAATGGCGAACTGGTGGGCTATCCTGGCAGCAGTCGGGCAGTATGGGCATGTGGGAGAAACGAAAACCTGGATATGTACTTCTTTTTTTATCTCTGCGAGCTTTTTCTTAATACTGTCCGGTAAGGATGTTGTGCCCCTTGAAACATCGATTATATCATCAACAAAAGCGGCAAATTCATAACCGGCAGGGACACCGTAATACCTGACCCCGTAATCCTTGCTGCCGATAATTGCCATGGCTGGTATTTTCTTTATGCCGTATTTGATATCCTCGTCACCATTTATAACGAAGTCGTATACCTTTGGTTTTATCTTCGGGGATAGCGTTGAAAGCTCAAGCGCAAGCTCCCGAGTCTGCTGG
Source organism: uncultured archaeon (assembly GCA_902386115.1). Taxonomy (GTDB): domain Archaea; phylum Halobacteriota; class Methanosarcinia; order Methanosarcinales; family Methanoperedenaceae; genus Methanoperedens. The sequence continues at coordinate 11,564 of CABMHZ010000291.1, forward strand.
CAGAACTGGCACTCACGTTCCTGCGTGAAAACCACGATCTCCACATCGTTCACGAGAGCCCCGAATTTTTTCTTCAGGGTTGCTTTTTCCAGGTCTGACAGCAAATTTTTCACTCCACGGATTTTAAGACCTTTTCCATCCTCTCAATGGCTTTTCTTGTCTCTTTGATCTCAGTGAGCATCATGTAGCCCAGGTAAATTGTTATGAGACCGAATATGATCACTACTATGACGAGGGAGTTTATTCCTCCCCATGTATTCACAAATTCATCCATCATGGGCATTATTTTTCCTCCGAAACTATCTCTTTAATCCTATTCAATGATAGTATTAATTCAAAGTTCTTTGCTTTATAAAATTTTTTGGTATATGGCGGCTCTTCGAAATGGCGTATCTCACTCTCCACAATATCTGCGCTCTCGAGTTTCTTAAGATGAAGATAGAGAAGCGGGCGGGATATTCCTACCATCTTTGCGAGTTCTGATACAAAACATTCACCGCTGGCAAGGATAGCCATGATTTTCAGGCTATGTTCGTTACCAAGGGCGTCCAGTAACTGCGCCAGGGTTTTTTTGTCCACCGTTTCACCTTATAACTAAGAGTTCCGCAATGTATTTAAAATAAAAGGAGCCGAAAAACGTGATTATCCGACTTCCATTATTTTAACGAATGTCCCGTGCCAGTTATGGTACCAGACTGCGCCTGTGTTGCTGTTTACGCTGAGCATCCCGTATATCTTTCCATCTTTATTGACTTCAAGAGTATAATATCCGTAGAACGCATCAGCACTGTTAACTGTTGTTCCGGGAAGAGCTGTATCAAGATATTTCTGGGCTATATCGATCGCCTGCTTTTCAGTCATGGAGTTATTTTCCTGCGCGTTCCATGCCATGTGACCGTATTTTGTGTTCCACATCATGTTCGGTCCCATTTCAGGCACAACGGCGCCGGTATATTTGTTGACCAGAAGCTCAAATGCGTATTTGCCTGTGCTCTTCTCTTTGATGCCTGCATAGAAGTTGTTACTGAACTCGATAACCTCCCCGATAGCAAGGTCAGGATTGCCATTGGCTGCAAGGTATTTCTCTACCGATCCCTTTGCTTCCCCGATGGTTATCGGTGTTGTAGCATTGGAAACGCCTGAAGCCCCAAAACCGCTGCAGAAGCCAGTTGTTGCATTTCCTGAGCCCTTTCCATTCATTCTATTCCCCATCATACCGGCATAGCCATTTCCCTGTCCCATCATTCCATTGCCCATTATACCGGCTATTCCATTCTGGATGCCACCCATCATGCCGCTCCAGAAGCCGTCATTTGTTGTTACGGGTCTTGCTACAGCGATTCCTGCTCCAAGTACGACAAGAATTGCAGCTATTGCCGCAATTGTTTTCATGTTCATATTTTTTCACCTTTTATTATTTGTTTCATGTATAAGTTTTTATTACACATGGTACTAAGACTTACCAACATATAAAGATTTCGGGCTGGCAAAAATATAAATGAAGATATCAAAAAAAAAGATCTTTTCGGCAATGCCGATTCAATCACTTTTCAATGATCGTTTCATCTATCTTCATTCCGAAATGCCTCGCAGCAGCCTCATAATATACCAGAACCTCATCGCCCTCCTTTAGAGCAGTCACAGGCACCGGTTTCCCGTCAGCCCCGACAAGTTTTATGGTCTCTGCGTTCTGGAGCAGTGTCTTTATTTTGGTGCCGTCAACTTCGGCTTCCACAAGCATAAGCGGTCGGCGCTCTATCTTTACTCTTCCCACAACAGCGGGGCGCGTTTCACCTTCTGAATTCACGACCAGGACATCATCCCCGGCTGAAAGTTCAGAGAGGTACCGGGTCTTTTCGCCCACCCTGATATATGCATGCACAGCTCCCGCGTTCACCCTGAATGGACGGGCGGCTACATACGGGCTTTCCTCTGATTCCGAATGTACAAGAAATAAACCGTTGCTCTGCGAACCTATCAGCATACCTTCCCCGAGCACCATAAGAGAAGCTGTATCAACGCACACGCGGTCGCCCATGCCCACCTGTTTAACCTTCGTTACCCTGGCTTTTACAAGTGAGACCTTTACCATTCCTGACTTTTCCTTTAAAGCCATGACCTTCTTGATCTCCGAGAGGTCATCGGTGTCAAGCATTACGCCGTCAGAACCGTGTTCCAGGGTCAGGAGCGCAAGTTTTGCTTCCTCTGCATCACGGACGCCTGCAATTATCCTGACATCAAGCTTCTGCAAGCCTGCAATAAGGTTCTCAAGAGGTATGACTTTCCAGTCAGTGCCTATTGCAACAAGGTAATTGCATACTTTGCCAAGCTCAAGGGCGAACTCTTCGTATTTCTTGTTCTTTATGACAACATATCCCGCTATCGTCTTTCCCTCACCTGAAAGCCGCCTTGCCTTTAATATGTCACCGGAATGCTTGAAATCCTCAGGCAGTTTCTTGGTACCGTCACCTTCGCCGCCTTTTCCCACAATAATGATGTCTGCATCAATATCGGGCGCTGCTATTTTGATGTTGCCCAGGTTCCTTGCAAATTTTATATCTTCAAAATTCAAAACAACGCAATCTGCACCTGATTCAAGTCCTGTGGTGATGCGGGGCTTGTTTTCTTCCCATGTCCCTTCGTCTGCCTTTATCCAGACCATCTTATCTTTATTCACCTGAGTGCCTCCATTGCATCCTCAACGCTTGCGCCTTTGTGGACGATAAGAGTAAGTGCACGGGTCATCGCAGTTGGATTATCGTGCTGGAAAACATTCCTTCCGATGGCAACACCGCGTCCGCCTGCATCGATCGCCGCCCGCACCATGGCGAGGAATTCCTCATCCGTATTTGTTTTTGGACCGCCTGCCATTACAACCGGCACGGGACAGCCGTCCACGACAGTCCTGAATGTATCTATATCGCCGGTGAAATTGGTTTTTACGATATCAGCTCCCAGTTCCGCGCCGACGCGCGCCACATGAGCCACGAGTTCGGCGTCATTGGGGTTCTTGATATCCTTGCCGCGCGGGTACATCATCGCGATCAGGGGCATTCCCCATACATCGCAAAATTCAGCCACATCGCCGAGTTTTTTCAGTTGTTTGGATTCAGTCGAAGATCCGATATTGACATGCACGCTTACGGCATCTGCACCCATTTTTATGGCTTCCTCCACTGTGCAGACCTGTACCTTGTCGTTGGGGTCAGGACCAAGCGACGTTGAGGCGCTCATATGTATGATAAGCCCGATATCCCTGCCGTAGCCGCGGTGACCGTGTTTTGCCATGCCTTTCTGGAGGAGGACTGCGTTAGCTCCACCCTCTGCCACTTTGTTAACCATTTCCGCAAGGTTAACGATACCTCTCACCGGACCCATGGAAATCCCGTGGTCCATAGGGATTATTACCATATTCCTGCTTTCCCTGTCCATGATCCTTTCAAGTCGTATTTTTTTTCCTGTTTCTGACAATTTATTCACCTTCGTAGTTAATTCCATGTTAGTATGTGACACACTTACACAGTCAGCACGATATATATAATTAACGCAGGAAGGTGACTGTTACAATTCGGTTTGTCTTAATATAACTGCGTATATTTTTGTTAGATGCATTTTAATGCAAGTTTAATACTATGTAATAAGCTTAATAACCCGGCATTACATCAATTTCATTTTTCATGATATCAAATCCTTTTCAACAACATCTTTACTCCTGTAAAGTGACAAACATTCTTCCCATCCAAACTTTCCTTTATAAAGAAGAATAAATCTTCCCATTCTGTTTACTCTCTGAGAAACAGCATTTTTTTTCAATTCCACTTAGAATCGATTATTATTCACTTTCCAATCGATATATTGAGCATTTTTCTTTGCCGTCTCTTTGAAAACATCAAGAGGATTCATCCATCATCTGATTTCTATTTTTTTAAGATTTTCAACTGAGTCGTACACTCTCTTGTAAAATGATTGTCGCTCTTGCTGCTCACGTTTTTGATCATAATATGCATAGCCTTCAACAGTAAACTCACCTATATCTATAGTCACTGGACTGACGAACAGAGGCTCAACAGCTGCGCGGAAAGGTCCAGTCACGAAGTCGACCGATATGGTCATGTTGGTAATCGGACCGTTTACCACGCTACCCAAAAAGATTAGTGGAGGCATTAACATGTCGCACCGAATTGAAACGGTCACTTTTTAGAGAAGGGTAAATATAGCCCTTCATTAAACTTGCATACTATAAATCCAAAAGATTGCACTCCTGAATAGAGGAGATTTTTCTATTCGAGGATTAAGTGTGGTGAATAAAAAACATACGTGGTGAATTATGAGCTTTACAGAAAAAATAACAGGAACAATAAATAATCCGAAAGATACGATGAATAGAATAGCGGGAGAACCTCATATCGAAGAAGCTGTGATGATCGTCGGGATCATTGCCATCATAGGTGCGGTCGCAGCATATGTTCAATCATATAAGATCAACATTGTTTTTGAGAACGTGCCTTCTGGCATGGATTCGACACTTTTGTCTGGATCGACGGCGACGACGATCGCTGTACTATCTGCATTGATAGGTACTTTCATAATGTGGCTCATCGGTACGGGAATAATACATTTTATTTCAAAAGCATTAGGTGGAGAAGGAAATTTCTATCCAAATCTGGTGACTGCGGCAGGTTATAGCATGATCCCGCAGATTTTTGGTGTTATCATAAGCCTCGCATTGTATCTAAATATGAATCCTATAACGGTTACCGTGGATATGACAAATCCGAGGGGAGGGAATACCATAATGAATACCCCTTTTTTCCTTGAAATCCAGATAGTCGGTGTAATCCTGATGTTATGGGCAGCAACGATCTTTGTTTTCGGGGTACAGGGCGTTCATAAACTCTCAACCGGCAAGTCGGCTGTTGCAGTTGGTATTCCGCTTGCATTTACATTTTTAATGATGCTGTGGAATCTCTGGAATATCGGGGTGATATGAGAACCGTACTGAAGATAGAGAACGTATCCAAATCATACCACCTCGGCAAACTGTAAGTGCGGGTGCTGCATTACATAAACCTGGAAGTGGCAGAAGGCGAGTTCGCAGCTGTAATGGGACCCTCAGGCAGCGGCAAGAGCACGCTAATGAACCTCATCGGCTGCCTTGACAGACCCACGACCGGGAAAATAATCATAGGCGAGAGGGACACATCAATTCTTTCAGACATTGAACTTGCGCGCATCCGCGGTAAAAAGCTCGGGTTCATTTTCCAGACCTTTAACCTGATATCCCGCCTCACATCGCTCAAGAACGTGGAGATGCCGATGATCTACCAGGACATTCCCAGGGCAGAGAGGCTCAAAAGAGCAAAAGAACTGCTCGAAATGCTCGGTCTTGGCGACCGCGCAGACCACAGACCAAATGAGCTTTCAGGAGGGCAGCGCCAGAGGGTAGCGATCGCGCGGGCGCTTGTGAACGACCCTGAGATACTGCTGGCAGATGAACCCACAGGCAACCTTGACTCAAAGACCGGAAAGGAGATAATGGATATATTCAACAAGCTTCATAATGAAGGGAGAACCATTTTGATGGTCACACATGACCAGGGACTTGCGCAGAAATGTGGCAGGATAATAAGACTGAAGGATGGAAGGATCGACGATGGAAAAAACAGTTGAAGTTTCAAACGTTATAAAATCGTTTAACGGGCAAACCGTTGTAAATGACATTTCTTTTGATGTTGCGCCGGGTGAGATATTCGGGCTTATAGGACCCAACGGGGCAGGCAAGACCACGATCATCCGCATGCTCCTTGATATAATCAGACCTGATTCGGGCGAGATAAAGATACTTGGCAGCGGGCGACCGGAAGAGACAAAGGACATGATAGGTTATCTGCCGGAAGAGCGCGGATTGTACCGGAGGCTCACGGTCATGGATTCACTTCTCTATCTCGGTGCGTTGAAAAACCACCAGAGCAGAGAAAGGGTGCTTGAACTCCTTGAGCGGATGGAGATGCAACAGCATAAGGATAAAAAGCTCTCTGAATTGAGCAAGGGAATGCAGCAGAAGATACAGCTCATTGCTGCCATTTGCCACGATCCGCATCTCATAATACTCGATGAACCTTTTTCAGGTCTTGACCCGGTGAACATGAAACTTGTAAAAGAGATCATACTTGAACTCGGAAAAGAGGGGAAGACCATACTGATAAGCACGCATATGATGGATCAGGTAGAGCGTATGTGCAGCAGGATATTCATGATGCACAGGGGCAAAGGGGTATTGTACGGCAGCATGAGTGAGATAAAATCCAGGTTCGGTAAAAACACGGTTTTCCTTGAATTTGAGGGTGAATTGAAAAACATGCCCGGTGTTAAGAAATCAAACCTTTCAGGCAATTATGCAGAATTGATACTTGAAGACAGGGCAGATACACAGGACGTTTTAAAAGCCATAGCAAGAGATGTAAGGGTCAGCAGGTTCGAGGTCTCATCCCCGTCCCTTAACGAGATATTCATAAAGGTGGTGGAAGAATGACAAAGTGGATAACAATCGCAAAACACGAATTCGCGTACAATGTCCGCAGGAAGGAATTCCTGATAATGACATTCGGGCTTCCGCTTTTCATGTTCGCATTGATCGGTTTTCCGGTATTATTAGCCGGCGGCGGAGGTACTGATAAATTCACGATAGGATACGTGGATAATACAGGGTCTTTTAATTCCACGAATTTTACCCGTTATTCAACAGAAGAACTCGCAAAAACTGACCTTCTTGGAGGAAAGATAACCCATTTTTTCATCATACCCGCGGATTATATTTCCACGGGGAAGATAGAGATATTTTCAAAAAGAAGCAGAACACAGGGAACAATTGAAAGTGAAATAAAAGGCTTCCTGCTTGACAACCTTCTGAAAGGGGATAATAAAGACATAATGGCAAGGGTAAAAAACCCCATCAGTAGCGAATATTTCACGCTGAACGATAAAGGAGAGAGCGGCAAGGATGATCTTTCAGGGCTTCTTATCTCTCTTGCATTTGCGTTCTTTTTCATGCTTTCCATATTCACATCATCCAATTTTCTCCTGCAGGGCGTTGTTGAAGAAAAGGAGAACCGTGTTATAGAAATGCTGCTTTCCTCGGTCTCGCACCGGGAATTGCTCACAGGTAAGGTATTCGGGCTCGGGGCTGTTGGGCTTACGCAGGTGCTTATCTGGCAGGTAATTGGCATCGCGATCCTGTCCTCAGGTCCTGTGGCATCACTTCTCAAAGGCATCAATATTTCTATCCCATTGCTGGTATTTGCATCAGGCTATTTCATACTGGGATTCCTGGTCTTTGCATGTATAATGGCAGGCGTTGGCGCTGTTGCGACCACCTCGCGTGAGGGTCAGCAGATAGCCGGGATATTTACGGTAATTGGCGCCATGCCGCTTATGATATCTCAACTCATAATCTCAAAACCCGATTCGATCATCAGCATTATTTTCAGCTATTTCCCTCTCACATCCCCGATAACGATGATAATGCGGATATCCACAGGCACGGTGCAATACTATGAGGTGGTATTGAGCCTCCTTATTCTGGCATTTTCTGTCATTGTAATCATTGAAATGTCTGTTAAGATATTCAGGGCGAGCCTCTTGATGTATGGGAAAAAACCAACTATTCCTGAGTTGATAAAATATGTACGGTAAATTGGTAATAGCGATTTGCCTGATTTTATCTCTTTCGGGTGTCTCACAGGCTGCACTGGCAGATAATTCGCTGAAGATATCTCTCATAAAATACGACCCGTATCCTGTGAGCCCGGATTCTGATTTCAGCGTGTGGGTCCAGCTGGAGAACGTGGGGGATAATGATATCAGCGCGGTCTCCATCGAGTTTGTCGAGAAATATCCGTTCTCGATAAAACCTGGGGATAGCGCCGTAAAATATCCCGGGACAATAAGAAAAAATGATAAGGTGATTTATAAATTTTCAGTCCACGTTGATAAGAATGCTTTTGTGGGCACAAATACCATCGGGATTGGCTACAGGGTGGATAATATTTTCACCAAGAAGGAATTCGATATCGAAGTGGGGAGCGATGTTGTGGATTCCAAAGGAACGGTCAAACTTGATAAATATGCTCTCTCACCTGAGGTGTTCATGGCGGGAGACACAGGCACAGTTTCTCTTAGGGATTACCGTGAAATAACCCATCTAAATTAATCTCCTTTTTGTGAAATGGAATAGTTCCATTTAGGATGTAAAGAATGGTATTCTATCGCCAATTTCTCCATTTCTTCATCCAATATTTTG
>CABMHZ010000292.1 GCA_902386115.1 uncultured archaeon
AACAGAATTCCTGAGAGCCGCCAGCGCAATAGGGGTTTCTCCTGCCAATGCCATGAGAATAGCAGAGTACCTGTATGTCAACGGTTTCATCTCATACCCGCGTACCGACAATACAGTTTATCCTGCCACGCTTGATACCAAAGGTATTATTTCATCATTTTTAGATACTGAATTCAAGGAATATGCACAGAAGCTCCTCGCAGGAGCGCTCACGCCCACACGCGGCAAGAAAGAGACCACAGACCACCCGCCGATACACCCCGCCACGCCTGTTAAACGAAGCGAACTCAGGGAAGACGAGTGGAAGATATACGAACTTGTGGTCCGCCGTTTCTTTGCAACGTTTGCTGGTGAAACGAAGTGGGAAACAATGGCAGTGACCGTGGATATAAGCGGTGAGGATTTCGGGGCGAACGGCGCAAGGTTGATAGAACCGGGATGGCGATGGTATTATTCATATAATCTTCCTGAAGACAGGATACTTCCTGAGCTAAAGGAAGGACAGGTACTGACCGTCAAAGAAACCAAACTTGTGGGGAAAGAGACGCAGCCGCCCTCAAGATACGGACAGGGACACCTGATAAAGATAATGGAAGACCTGGGTCTTGGCACCAAATCCACACGACATGAGATAATCTCTAAACTGTATTCCAGGGCATATGTCGTCGGGAATCCTCTCCAGCCCACAAGGACGGCATACGCTGTGGTCGAAGCGCTTGAGAAATACGCAAGCACTATAACAAAACCTGACATGACAAGCAAGCTGGAACATGATATGGATGAAATATCAGAAGGCAAGATAACTGAAGATTACGTTATCGGGGAATCAAGGGAAATGCTTGGCGGGGTTTTCAAGGACATGGAAAAGAACAAAGACCTCATAAGCGAATCTCTCAGGAACGGCCTGTATGAAGACCGGATCATCGGGACATGCAAGAAATGTTCTTCAGACCTGATAATCAGGAAATCCAAGAAAGGCTCGCGGTTTATCGGCTGCTCTGGATATCCGAAGTGCGATTTCATCCTGCCGCTGCCAAAAACCGGGCAGATAGTTGTCACGGATAAAAAGTGTGAAGAACACGGATTATACTTCATCAAAATAATAAATAAAGGCAAGCGTCCGTGGGATATCGGCTGCCCTCACTGCAATTTCATCGAGTGGCAGAAGAAACTTGAAGAAGAGAAGAAGAACGGGACGGCAAAAGTTGTTCCAGCCGAACCGGAAAAGGCGCTAAAAAAGGTACGGAAAGCGCCCAAAAAGAAACCGGAAATGAAAGAGTGATATTATTCCCGTTTCTTTAAGAATATCCTGAAATAACTCCCTTCATCTTCTATTTTTATTATTTCCTGGTTGTGCAGCCTGCTCCATTTCCGGATCGTCTCTTTTGCGGTCGCGTCATCCGCGATTATCTCAAGTTCTTCTCCGGGCTTCATTTCTGTAATCTTTTGTTTTGCATAAAACAGCGGGAAGGGACATACTTTGCCCCTTACGTCAAGTTTTTCCATACAGGTGTATTTGTTTTTGTGATATTTTAATTTTGCCTGCGTTTGGTCCATTTGCAACAGGTTATTTATAAAACATAGGTGAATTTCATAAACATGAGAAAAAGTGAATTAATCATCGCTGGAATAATCCTATTGTCTTTCGCTATTGGAATATATTATTATCCTCAAATGCCGGAGAAAATGGCATCTCACTGGAACGCGGAAGGGCAGGTTGACGGCTATATGTCAAAGTTCTGGGGTTTATTTCTTATGCCGATCATTTCTGTGGGATTGTTTTTGCTCTTTTTCCTGATACCCAGGATAGACCCATTAAAATCCAATATACAGCAATTCAGGACATATTATAATGGATTTGTGGTCTTGATAATTGTTTTTCTATTTTACCTGTATCTTCTGACAATTTTCTGGAACACCGGATATACATTCAATATGATAACTTTTTTATCTCCCGCTTTTGCGATACTATTTTATTATGCCGGAATATTGATCGAAAATGCTAAAAGGAACTGGTTTATTGGAATTAGAACACCCTGGACAATGAGCAGTGACAAAGTATGGGATAAGACCCATAAAACTGGCGGTAAGCTGTTCAAGATCGCCGGGATATTGGCTCTTTTTGTGATATTTTTTGAAAGGTATGCAATATTTATTATTGTTGTTCCGGTGATTATAGTCTCTATTTATACAGTTGCGTATTCGTATTTTGAATATCAGAAGGAAACGAAATGATGAAGGAACGCTTTTGGGGCTGATTTGATTGCAATCGGACTATGGAAAAGTTCATAACCTGAAAATCATATTAATCATGACCTTAAAGCGTCAGGAGGGAAAAAGATGCCAAATAAGGAGAAAAAGAAACCCATAAAACCAAAGCCACTGCCTGCGCCAAAGAAATGATAAAGTTTATTTTTTTCTTTTTTAATGTTAAAATACTCCCTGTGCAAGACCTCCTGGCAGATTTTACATCCTGAAGATGCAATTTAATATATATAACGACAATATTAATTAACATGGTCACGATCGTCATCGCGATAGGCGGGAATGCGATACTTAACCCTGAAAAGGGTGATCCGCAGGAGCAGCAGGAACTGATAGACAACACGGCAGCGGAGATAGTGGAGATAATCCTGAAAGGCTATGATGTGGTTCTTACTCACGGCAACGGACCCCAGATAGGCAACATCACTGCGATGCAGGAAGATTGCGGCATGGTTCACCCGCAGCCCCTTGACGTGTGCGGGGCGCAGACACAGGGACTTATCGGGTATCTGCTCCAGCAGTCCATCGACAACAGGCTGAAAGAGAAAGGGGTGAATAAACAGGTCGTTACGGTATTGACGCAGGTGCTCGTGGATGATTCCCACGAATCCTTTGAAAATCCCACAAAGCCTATCGGTCTTTACTATCCTGAATTCAAAGCGCGCAAAATGATGGAGCGCGGCATACGGATGATAAGGGATAAAAAGGG
>CABMHZ010000293.1 GCA_902386115.1 uncultured archaeon
GCCGATTATCCTGTTATCTTTCATGACAACGGCTTTCGTGGTTGTCGATCCCGAGTCGATGCCTGCTGTCAGCCCGCTCTGCTTTTCACGCGCCAGCAGGCTCTTTCTCCGCGCCGTTGTGGTGAGCGCCTCCATCCTTGTAAGAAGAGTTCCCGCAGTCGTTCTTTCAGTGAATGAGTAGCTTATGACAGGAATACCCATTTTCTCGTGGATGTACCGGCGCACTTCGCTCCTGACGATGGCAGCCTCTGCGCACCTGAAGCACGTTGCAACGAACACCGCGTCCACGTGCACCTTGCCGGTCACTATGGATTTTGCCCGCGCCATAAGCAGCTTCAGGTCTGAACTTGCAACTTTGATACCGAATTCCTCTTCAATGTTCTCGATATCCGATGTATCTACTTCAGGATAGACAATGACCGCACTGACCTGCTTTGCAGCGGAATCGATCTCAGCCTGTATGCCGCTGTACTCGGCGCCGCAGGAAAGCTGTGCTATCCTGACCAGGTTTTCAGTCGAATTCATTTCTTTTCCTCCGCAGGTTTAAGGGATTTCAGGAATTGTGATATCTTATACACGAACTCTTTTGCCTCTTCCTCACTTGTCGGATAATCCAGGTCAAGCATAGGGATCTTTTTTGACCGGATAAGGAAATTGACAAGCTCATTCGTCCTTGCACACCCCATGCACCCGAACGAGACTACCGGGTCACGAACTATTATCGCCGCTTCGGCTTGGGAGATCAGGGGTCCGAACAATGACATTCTTCCTCTCACGCCGGATGGCACCTCAACAGCCGCGTACTTGAGCCCGAGTTTCGGGTCTTCAGGCGTGATGTTAAGAGGAGGTGAATCCAGTCCCGGGGTATTAACCCTTTTTGATATTTCCTGCATCACTGCAAGCGGCTCATGCCCGAACCTTTCTACGAGGTCAGAAAGGATGAGACTGTTCGTCGGATATATAAAAACCTTCATTATTACACCTCTGCATTCGCTATAATTTTCTTAAGCTTTTCCACATCGAGTTTTTTCTTCAATTCTTTTTTAACCGGGACTTCTCCCCTGTCAAGCGCCCTCAGACCCTGTGCTATATTCGGAAGAAGCCTGTCTTCGGTCTCAAGCATATGGAATCCGGGTCTTGCGCCCCCGCGCCGTGTGGCTCTGCACCGATTCGGTTCACCGGGCAGGAAACCTCTCTCTTTTATGAACATACCGTATGGATCCATTTTTCTTATTTCAGAGAGAAGCCTGTTCACTACAGTGCGCTCACCGCTAACCATCACCCCAAAGCAGGTTTCTTTTATCATGACATCGGCATTTGATTCATAAAGCTTGACAACGACATCGCTCGGCAGTACTTTTTTTGAATTGATCACAATCATTTTTGTTATGGAGTCCATTATGAAACCTCTCTTATGTACACGATATCCCCTGCTTTCATTCCTTTAAGCCTCTGCGGATCGATCACTTTTCCAATGATATTGGTACATTCGAACTTTTCACCCGTAGGACCGTATTTCGCATCGTCAACAAGCTTGACCCCTATCATGCCGTAGCGTTTGGCTGCCTGGTTCGTCACTGCTATCTCCCCGGCTCTGACTTTCTCCTTAGGAATATTCTCCGGGTTTATCTCCTTATATGCTTCTGCTTCCTTTTCTGACCTGAAGAGATATGTGTTCTCATAGGTAAAGTAAACTGGCAGTGGACCTAGGGGTCTGTCCTTGAGACGCAGTGAGTGCCTGAAAAAGTCAAGCGTTATCGGGGCAAGGTCATCATAGAATTTGACATCGATTATTTTATCGGATTTCACCCCAAGACCTGCTATCCTTCCTGCACTTATTATCTCTATCGTGGTGTCAGGGTACTGCTCGACTATAATGGCATCGTCACCTGTGTATCCCTCCTTATCAAGCTTCAATCCCCGCTCACCAAGTATTTTTTCAGCCCGGTCAAAACCTAATCCAAGTATCATTATCCTCTCCGGATTTGATATGACAGCAAGCCTGTTGCCTGCCTGCGCTATCCTGATAAGCTCAATTCCTTCTGTGACGTGCCCTACAACGCTGTGTACTGCGCTCGATGTCCGGTCTCCCTTGTAAATATAGAGCCGTCCGTTCCCGAGTCCGTCGGTGCGCGCTGCCACAGTCCCTTCTGAACGGGCTTCCCAGTGTTCATAAGGACATCCTTCACCCCTGAGAAGATCGTCTGATATAAAGGAGTTTGAGAAAGTATCGACATTGAATGTCCTTTTCCTGATAAGTGCAAGAAAATGCTCTGCCCCTTCGGGAGCCTCGTTAACAAGGTCGACCTTGAAATAAGTGAATATCTTCATCCCGTCCTCAAGCCTAATCGATAGGTCGGTAGTGGATATCTTGTCAAGCAGGGTTTCCCACATTATTACAGGCTCGATTTTCAGGATACTATCTCCCTGTTTGAGTAATCCGATAATGCCTTTACCGCTTATGATCTTTCCAACGACCGCATCCCTGGGAGCCCCGTAATCCGAGAAATGCTTGTCTTTTGAGAACATCAGGTATGTGGTTTCGGGATCATAACCTCCTGTCCCGAAAAACACGTCGTACCTGTTGTACTTTTTCTCTGACCTTTCAGGCACGACATCTGTTTTGACGGGTCCGAAGGCTATTGAATTTCCGGTTTCCCAGTGTGCTCTTGAATTGATGAGATCGCGATTGAACCGCGTCCAGAGACCGTGTTCGCCTGAGAGTTCTATCCTGAACTCGCCTTTTGTGGTAAGTATCTTGTATTCCGAGGTCGCTTCTTCTTTTTTCTCGCCTGCTTTTAGAATACCTATTGTCGTTCCGGGAATATAATACGCTTTTGAAATATCAAGAGCATCTTTCAGGACTGCCCCCTCATTTATTTCGAATTTCTGCCTGTTAACTTCTATATAAATCACGTAACACCTTTACTTCGTGTTATTTCAATTCCTTGACTATTCCTTCCAGAGCTTCTTCCCGCTCTTTCTCTGAAAGTTTGGATAATACCGCGTCGGTATCCCCGATGTCAACTATCTTTCCAAGGCGCATAAGAGCAGCCCTGTCGCAAACGTGCGCCACGAAGTCCATGTCATGCGAAACTATGATAAATGTCTCACCAAGTTCTTTCCTTGCATGAAGGATGGATTTTGCGACTTCTATCTTGGTGACAGGGTCCATTGTGCCTGTTGGCTCGTCAAAAACAAGGATTCTTGGCTCTTTGATAAGCACCTGCGCCATTGCGACCCTGTGCCTTTCGCCTTCGCTGAGTTCATCCGGCATCTTGGTAAGGATCTCTTCCGCCTTTTTTTCCGTGAACCCTGCTGTCAGCAATGTCTGGATGGCTTTTCGTTCGCCAAGTTCCATGGGCAGGTCAAGCCCTATGGATTCGGTGAGGTTATTGATAACGTTCCTGTGAGGATAAAGGCTGTATTCCTGATGGAGTATGCCTATGTATTTAGTTGCTCTTCCTTTTTTGTCAGAACCGAGCTGTTTGAGGGCTATCCAATCATCCCCTATCCTGACATCGATAGTGCCTCCGGTTGGAACGAGCAGTCCTGCCAGGATCTTGGATGTTGTGGTCTTTCCTGCTCCACTTACGCCGATAAGACCGAATATTTCTCCCTCGTTCACATCAAAACTTATATCATTGACAGCCCGGACAATTCCCCTATCGAGTGAGAAATAGGTCATTTTCAATTCACGCGCGCGGATAATGGGCTTTCCTATTTCCACTTTTTCCTGATCCTCGAATTCTCCCACTTCTTTCATGAAAGCAGCCGCGACTTCGTGAGGGTCGCCGATCATAACTATCCTCCCTTCATCGAGCCAGAGTGCGCGGTGTGACAGTTCCTCGATGACCTTCGGCCAGTGGGAAGTGATAATGAGTGACATCTTAAAATTCTTTGTGGCATTAAGGACGGTCTCGTGGACAATTTCAGCGGTCTTGGGGTCAAGCGTGCCTGTGGGTTCGTCAGCCAGCAGCAGAATGGGATTTTTCACAAGCTGCCTTGCAAGGACGACGCGCTGTTTCTCGCCTCCTGAGAGTTCTCTTGCGATGTGCATCATCCTGTTAGACAGGTTTACCTGGTCAAGAAGATCCGCTGCTTTGTTTATGGCTGTAGGTCCCAGTTCTCCTATTTCCTGGAGCGCGTTCATGACGTTCACGATCACCCTTTCGTCGCCGTACAGCGCGAAAGTTCTCTGGAGCATGA
>CABMHZ010000294.1 GCA_902386115.1 uncultured archaeon
AGTTTTTTGATCAATTCGAACTGGACATAATTCGTATCCTGGAATTCATCAATGATAATGTAGCGGAATGTGTCGTTTAATTCCTGTGTGCCGTAAACATCAAGATACCATAAGGCGATCTTGTTGAGGTCGCCATAATCAAGCGCGCCTGATACGGCTTTCTTTTCTTCGTATTTCTCCCACGCTGAAATAAAGTTTGAATATTTCAGGTATTCTTCATAGAGGTCTATGAATTCGGAATATCGTTTCTTCTCTGCCTGTTTTGCCTTTTTATCTTCTTTATCTTTGAATTCCTGAAGATGGAAAGTATTGAGCTTGAATTTTGATTCGTTGTACAATTCTTTCCATCGGTTTTCATCTTTTTCGATATATTGAACTTGTTTTTTCAGCTTTTCAAGAAATTCTTTGAATTTGTCTATCGAGATATTCAGGTCTTTGGCTTTTCCGATCGTGTTAGCATACAGGCTGGCAGTCCTTGCATCGACTTTGAGTTCCCTGAATATGAAAATGGCTGAATCAATCTCCTCAAATATCTTGAAGTCGCCGGGAACTTTGCATCTGTCGGCATGATCTTTGATAAGCTCGGCGCAGAATGAATGGAAAGTCTTGACGATCACTTCCTTTCCCTGAAGGAGTTTCTCGACCTTCTCGTGCATGTTCCTCGCTGCTTCTTTTGAGAAGGTGAGCGCGAGGATCTGTGAGGGGTCGATGTTTTCCTTTTCGACCATGTATGCGATCTTGGCTGTGATGGTCGTGGTCTTACCTGTGCCTGCGCCGGCGAGGATGAGTTGGGGGCCGTGGGTGTGGTGGATGGCTGAGAGCTGGCGGGGTTTCAAGGTTGAAAGTAAGGTTTCTAAAGAAATAATATTACCTCTCTATTTTCTCTTCTATTTTTATTTTATTCAATTTATTTTCTATCTTCTCATAGTCTCCCAAATAAGCAGTCATTAAACTTTTCCAGAGTTTGCCATGATTGGGAACATTGAAATGTAACAATTCATGCACAATTACATAATCACCAATTTCTTTGTCCATATCCAGCAGTTCTTTATTGAAATTCAAATTACCATCTGTCGAGCATGAAGCCCATTTATTTGTCATAGGTCTGATAGCAAGTGCTTTAACCTTAATATCCATTTTTTCCGCAAACTCTCTTACTCTTGCTTTGAACTCTGATTTATCGTTCCATTTACCCATAATCATAAGTTGTAGGCTTTGAATAACTGATTAAATAAATCTTCTACAATAGCAGCAGCTTTATTAATGTCATCTTCTTCTCCGAGCAATGCGTAATATGCTCCTGTTCTTAGCTCCCTCAATTCCTTTTCGCTGGTTTTCCAGTTCGGATTATTAATAAACTCTCCTTTGATCTGCTTTGTTATTTCATCTGCTTTTTTGAAACCTTTGTCAATTAATGTTCTGAAAATAAAGAATGTTAAGCCATCAAAACCCTTTTCAACCTGTTCTTTTCTTCGCTTTATGTCATCTTCATAAATTTTCTTGATTTCATCCAATGCTTCCAGCGTGGTGATTTGTCTGTCTTCATATCGTTCTTCAACCTGTGTAGCCCTTTCCTGCAAACCAATTAGAAATGGATCGTCAGATTCTTTTTCGGCGATTTTTTCAATGCTCTTTACAAGGTTGATTACCCGTGTATTGTCATTTTCCTGAGTTTCCTGTATTTTTTTGATCGTTTCTTCGTTAATTTCAAAAAATTCATTGACCTGCGCCAAATTGCTCATGCCAATTTTATTCTGGATCAGTTCATTTGTTTTTCTCTGGAACTCCCTGTCAACCTGGATTCTTCTTGCATAGGCATTTCTTACGATCAGGTAAATAGAAGAAAATGTGGCGTAATTATCAATATATGGTCTCAGGAATTTATCTGGTGAAATGATCTCGTATAGCATTTCCACCTCTTTGTACAATTTGAAAAATTCTTTTCTTTTGGATTTATCCCTGAAATGCGCAATGAGATTATCGGTGTCTTTGTCGTTGAAACCAAATTTTATAAGTTGTAGGTACGGAGGGACACTTTCTTCCATCTTTGCCTTGAACAGGTGTTTCAGCAGTTGAATATCCTTTACTATCGCATTGATTTCTTTGCTATCAAATGCAAGGGCTTTTTCAAGTTTATCAAATATGCCTACAAAATCAAGGACAAAACCGTGAGGTTTTTTCATGTCTTTTTCTTCATTCTCATAGGGTCTGTTTACCCTCGCAATGGCTTGAAGAAGGGTATGGTCGCGCATCGGTTTATCGAGATACATAGCGTACAGAATCGGCGCATCAAAGCCAGTTAAAAGCTTTTCTGTAACGATAAGAATCTTGGGCAGTTCTCCTATTTTTGTGAACTTTTTTCTAATTTCCTTTTCTTTTTTAATGTCAATATGATATTTCTTTAATTCTTCTCTATCGTTATTGTTGCCAGTATAGACCACTTCTGAATATTCAGGAGGCAGGAACTTATCAAGCGCCTTTTTATACTTGGCGCATGCCGGACGATCAACACCAACCAAAAATGCCTTATATCCCATTGGTTCAACATTTTCTTTGTAATGATTTGCCACATATTCAGCTACCTTTTCTACCCGCTCCTGTCCTTTTAAAAAATTACGGGTATTTACGGCACGTTCCAGGATTTTATTCAATTCTTCGATGTCGCTTACTCCATAAGCTTCTGCCAGGTTCAAGAACTCTTTTTCCAAAATATCTTTTGGTACTAAAAGCTCATTCGGAGCCATGCCATAAAAAAGGGGCAATGTTGTATAATCAGCTATACTTTCAGCAATGGAATATTTATGCAGATACCCGGATTCATCTTCAATCCCGAAGGTTTTGAACGTTCCTTTTCCGTGGACTGTTTTATCAACTGGCGTGCCTGTAAATCCTATTAAGGTAGCATTGGGGACGGCAGCCATCAGATATGTTCCTAAATCCCCTCCTGTGGTGCGGTGGGCTTCATCGATTAAAACATAAATGTTTTTTCGGAGATTGACATCAGCAGGCATATCCTGGAATTTGTGCATCATGCTGACTATTATCCCTCTGTAATCGTTTTTCAGTAATCTTTGAAGGTCTCTTATATGCTCTGCCTGTACCACATTTTTTATACCCAATGATTCAAGATTTCTGGCCATCTGGTCTTCAAGTTCATTGCGGTCGATTAACAAAAGAATGGTGGGTTTTTCTGCTTCGGGGGCTTTAAACAGCAGTTCGGCTATTTTTATCATTGTGAAGGTTTTGCCGCTTCCCTGAGTATGCCATACTAAACCTCTTGTCTTTTTCACGTCTATTGCACGTTCTACCACTTTTTCAACTGCTGTTTTCTGGTGTTGTGCTAAAATGTATTTGTTCAATTCTTCATTTTGCTCTGCAAAAATGATGAATTTTTTCAGGTAATCAAGTATGTTCTGCCTGCCGCAGAAGGATTTTACTTTTGCTTCCAGATTGCCGATTTCTTCTTCTTTCCAGTTGAAAATATTTCTTTTGATGAGATTCCATGTTACGCCATACGAAAAACCAATACTTTCAGTTGCCGTGAAAATCTGTTCCGGGCAGAAAAATTCAGGCGTTTCACGGTGATAGCGTCTGATCTGGTCTATGCCAAGGGCAATGGCTTCGTCTTTTGTGGCATTTTTACATTCTATTACCAGAACCGGAATGCCGTTGATGAGAAATACAACATCTTCCCGGTTGGCATTTTGCCCATTAAAAAGATAATATTCTTCGGTTACTTCATACACATTTTTGTCTGGCTCTTCATAGTTTATCAGAATAAGGTTAAACTCACGGTTCTCTTCTTTACTGAAAAAAGTCTTTTCTCCTTGAAGATGCCGTAAAAAATCCCTGTTACCCGCAATGGTTGGTAAAGGCAAATTGAGTTTGCGCAGGAGTTCTTCTTTGCTGTCTTTGAACTTTGGATTGAACTCTTTTACCTTTTCAAACAAAGTATCGGTAAAAAAGCGGGATGCATTTTTGGCTTTCTCTCTTGGAGAATCGCCGGATGGATTAAAACCTCTGATCTCTTCGGCTTCGCTTTGAGGGACAAATGTCCAGCCAATTTCCTGTGCATATTTTAGTATGCGGGCTTGCACGCTTTTATGTTCTGTTGGTTTGGGAGTTGTCATTTTCTTTTTCGATTTCAAATAAACCGCATCTGACAAGCCTATGCATTCGTAACAATAGGGTTAAGAGTGATGCATTCAAGCGATTTTTCCGATTTCATTGGTTTTTCACCCGGTCTATTATTCTCTTTTTTATAATATAAAGACAATTGGCTGTCGTGATAATTGGAACCGCAGATAAAAGCGCCCAGAGTCACGCCTCTGGAGGGCGTGTCCACGTATGCCCCGCTGGGCATACGTGTGCGCGGAGTCGAGAACCCGCAGGGTTTCGGAGTGATGAACGCAGATTAATTGTCAGGTTTTCAGGATAAAAATCGACGCCTTGTTTTATCGCTAAAAATGCACCACAAGTCTTATGTTTATGTAGATGATATCATATATGCAGGTGTTAATGATGACCGGATATGTTCGAACAACAATAAAATTAAGAGAAGATGTTTATCAAACGCTTAAAGAAGCTGGAGTCAAAAATATTTCAGAAAAGATAAATGACATTTTAATTAAAACACTTTTCAAAGAGAAAAAAAGCCTTTTCGGGACAATGCAAAAAACTGATCTTTCAGACCTTAGAGACCATGAGGATCGATTATAATGATGCTGGATTCTTTTGCATGGATGGAATATTTCATGGGGACTCAAAAAGGTGTAAAAGTCAGAAAATTAGTAGACGATGACTCGCAATTATACACATCTCCGATAGTAATAGCAGAAATATACTCAAAATCTCTAAGAACAGATGGAAACGCAGATGAGAGAAAGGATTTCATAATGAAAAGATGCGCCGTAGTGGCATTGGAAGTGAAAATCGCAGTTGAAGCTGCAAAAATACATGCTGAGAATAAAGTTAAAATCCCGGATTTCGGTCTTGCCGATGCAATAATACTTGCATCAGCCCGGAGCAGAAAAATAAAGGTATTGACTGGAGATCCTCATTTTAAGAATTTTAAAGATGCTGTTATGCTGTGATTTTTCAAACCAGGGTCTTGCGAACCTCAAACTCCACCTCATGCACCCTGCGCTGCCCGGTCATCAGTTCGTGAAGGAGGGTTTTGAACAGGGCGGTGAGGGTTTGTTTTTTGCTGTTACAAACAGATATTTTCTTATCGAATGAAATATACAATTTTGCAATTTCAATCTGCTCTGCTAAGGAAGGTTTTGGGATTAGTGTTTCCTCCAAAACTGTTTTACTCAATCTTTGCCTGCCTGTGGAGCCTTCCATTTTACCCGTTAACTGTGACCTGATATCATCTTTTAAAAGGAAATAATATAGATAGAATTTATGGCTTAAACCTTCTTTTTCCTTTATTGGAATAACTTCTGTGGTTGCATAGGCAAAGGGTTTATCAATGGAAACAAAACCTTGTTTGCCATTTTCAAATGAAGGAGTTATCTTGGCAAGAAGTAAATCCCCATTTTCCACATAAGTTCCACTTGAAACCTGATCCCGAAGCACATATTTATTAATCTCCAATTCATTTAATGGCACCATGTCCATTGGGATAAAGGGAATTGGACTTCCAATGTCTAACCCTCTCGGTTTTGAAGTAAATTCATACATATCCCCAATTCTTACCACCTCCCAGCTCTCCGGCACCAAACCGATTTCGGTTTCTTTTTTGGGTTCGCCTCTGGTGCCTTCCTTAAAGAGTTTTTGCATGAGGGCTTTTTTCAGTTCGGTGGTGGTGCGTATGAGATTGTCCTGATGCTCGATGGCTTTTAGCACCGTGCTTAATACGTGGGCGATTTTGCGTTGTTCGGGGAGAGGTGGAAGATATAATATTTGATTTTTCAAATCACTATCTCTAATAGCAGGATAACTTGCCCCTTTTTGAAGCTGTGAGATTTTCTCAATAAAAGAGTCCGTTAAAACAGAGTAATAAAGAAATTGAGGAACAATTTTTTCTTGATTTGGTTTTAGAACACAATAACCTGTACTGCAAACTTCGCTGTCCAATTCTTGAGGTACTAATGCGATACGCATCAATGTAGGTCTAACAGTGGCAAAAATAATGTCTTGAAAATTAATTAGCTTTCTTGCCCTACTTGGTGCTTCTTTACCAAATAATATTGCATAATTATCTATTTTAAAAAGAGTATTTGAAACACCTGAAACATCAACATATTTGAATGTAATATCAGGATTTTTATTTGGATCTTTAAGTTTCGTCTTTAAGACCACATTTTCTATTTTCATTTTTACCCAGTCTTCCATGATCCCTCAAATTATGTTAAAATTTATCCAACGTATATTGCATCTTTAACTCTTGTTTGATAATTTCCATTGCATTTGTATGTGAATTTTCAAATATTTCCATCTCTTTTTCTTTAATTTTAAAATTAATAAATTTATTAATCAAGTCTTTTTCAAGCCCGCTTTCATGTCTATAATTAGAAATTATTCTGTATTCAATAGAATTTTCATCAATTGGTTCTATAAAGCCAATTTTTTCTGCATAGTTGATGATTCTTGAAGCAATATCTGTTTGAATAGTTTCATTTAAATAAAATATATCGTTTTTAACTTTGCTTTTAATTTTTGAAGGAGATACTATTAAATCTTTTTGTTTTTTTTCTTTTGTCAAAATAATTTGCCTTAACCGAGTGATGATATGACTTGATGGAAACATATCATATCCTCCGGTATCAGTGGGGATTTTTTTCAATTTATTATTTAATTTAGTGTGATCATGCTCAATTTTCCGTTTTTGTGTTTCAGAAATATTTAAAAAAGACTTAAACGATAACAATTTTTTGTATCTGTCAATTGACCAAACTATAAAATCAGAATTTCGTTCAATGATTTTTTTGATCAGTTCTTCGTCATCAGAAGAATACACACCGATTACATATTTAATGTTTTTAGGCTCAAAACCCAAATAGTTTTCAATAATATAATCAATATTATCCAGAACAATTTTTTGCCGAAGTTCAAGTTCTTTTACTACATCTGAATAATTTTGTATAGAGGCTTTACATTCGCCAAATATAACAAATTTTTTTTCAAAATGACATAACAAAAAATCAAAACTCTTTTTTTCTAATTCCCAGAGCGGCTCTCCTCTAATAAAGCGATAATTCAGGTCAACATCTGACTGTACATTAGAAAATGGAAAAACACAGAGATTTATTAAATCTCGATGTTCTTTATCGGTTTTTATTCCTAATTCAATCTTATCTATGAAATCATCGATATTTTTTTCAAAATTATTTTTAGATTCAGAATAATAATTTTTTTGTAGCCCCTTATATTTTTTTGATAATTTTGGATGTAATGTTTTTAGAAAAGCATCATATTTTGTATTATCAATATCCATGAAAATCACTAATAAAGGGAAAGAGTGCTATTTTCATCTATATTTTCAGTAAAAAGATAATAGAATCGCATAAATGAATCAAAATAAGGTTTATATTTGGAAATAATTGTAATAGAATCTTCAGAACCACTTATATTAAATACGCTTGATTTCAATTCATCGATAACTGACATAGAAAAACTTAGGCTCCCTTCTTTAATATTAACATCAATAAATGAAAAATCAGGAATATTTTTGATCATATCTTCGACAATTAATGCATTTAGCTTGTATGATAACATAATCTTACCAGCATTTATCTCTGGCATTTCAATTTGTAATTTCCCTGATTGTTTATTGATCAAATTGAATCTTATTTTCTGAGAGATGTGTTTAATGTTTAATATTTCCTTTAAAATAAGTTCAATAATTTCAAAAATTAAATTGAAAGTTTCTTCATTAATTGTATACAAGAGAAATCTTCCATCATCTTCAATTTTGAAATGAGAGTTTTCAATTTCAAATTCCAATCTTGATGGAATTACACCATAATATTTTCTAAACTCTTTGAGTGTTTCTTTTCCATCTCTACCTTTATAATCAATAATTCTGTCATTAATTTCAGGTCTAATTTCCCCTTCAATAATCTCTGGTTTACGAAAGGCTTTAAAACTTAAAATATTAGCATTTATTTTTTCAGTCAATATATAATCCTTGATCATCTCAAAATTCTTAGGGTATATATACATTTTACAAATCCCATGACGTTTTTCAATTATAGGATCAAGTGTCTCCTTAATACCTTCTTCCGTAACTGCTGTAAACAAAATTAAAATTGAGTCATTAAAATAATTTGCATAATAATCTGCGATTTTATAATCTCCTCTTGAATCACGATATTTCCATTCTAATTTAATTATATCACCCATTTTAAAACTTTCTTTAAAATTACCCCCTATACCATCTCCAATCAGATATTCCTTCCAGTTATTAGTATCAGTTAAAAGTAGAATGACCTTAAGTTGAGTTCTCAAAACATCTTCAAAAAGATTCTCCGAATTTTCAATTAAGTAATCACAAAAAGATTTCAATGTATATTCTTTCTCAGCTATTATCAAAGGTGCACCAAACTATTATTGTTGTTCTTAGATGATATATATTTCTAAACAAAAAAGAGTGCTCTAAGCTCATAGTAAATTTTATAATAACAAACAATTTTTAACCGCAGATGAACGCAGATAAACGCAGATTTGTTGCACTGGATTTAAGCATGATAAATATAGTGGTTTCTGGATTATTTCCGGTTGATTTCTATTTTTACTCATCTGCCACCACAAATTTAAATGCCATTCACAATCCTCTTGATTTCTACCCTTGGCTTACTGAAATTCAGCAAAGCATAAACATATTCGTTTCCAATTGCATTCATTATATTCTATCCGAAATTTATCCGAAATTACCGAAGTATGTAATATCTATACTTTTTTTCACCTTTTGCTGCAATAATACCTTTAGCTACTAATTCATTAAGATCATTTAAAGCAGTTCTATCGACTCCATAGCCGTCAACATATCTTCTTCCAGCCTAAGGGATTACCGTGAAATAACCCATCTAAATTAATCTCCTTTTTGTGAAATGGAATAGTTCCATTTAGGATGTAAAGAATGGTATTCTATCGCCAATTTCTCCATTTCTTCATCCAATATTTTGA
>CABMHZ010000295.1 GCA_902386115.1 uncultured archaeon
AAGATCGAAAAAAAGATGCTTAAGACACAGGCAAACAAGGATGATTATCTGAAGAAACGGTTTGATGATTTCAATGCCGTGTATTTCGGCGGTAAACTAGCGGTGAATTCAATCCAGTTCGTCACGAACCAGGAACGGGTGAGGGGAAGCTGCACGCCTGTTAAAGGAACCATCCGGATATCACATAAACTTCTGGAAATGCCAAAATGGGTGCTTGACTATGTTATTATGCATGAGATGACGCATCTGGTCCATCCCAACCATTCGGGAGCATTCTGGAAAAAGGTTGCCGAGTTCAAATATACAGAAAGAGCACGAGGGTTCCTGATGGCAAAAGGGATGGAGAGCGAAGTAATGGGAAATGATGAACCGGAGAGTTTATGAAAAGTAATACAAGTATCATGGTTGAGGTAGTATGGCAAAAGCACTTGTTTTGATGGCTGAAGGCTTTGAAGAGATCGAACTCACAACCATAGTCGATATACTGAGAAGAGGCGGGGTAGCTGTAACCATCGCAGGGTTGAAGGATGGGATAATTACAGGTGCGAGGGGAATAAAGATCCAGCCTGATGCCCGGATTGACAGCATCATGGAAATGTACGATATAATAATTCTCCCCGGAGGTACTCCGGGTTATATCAATCTCGGCAATGACCGGCATGTGCTTGACCTTGTGAAAAAGTACAACATAGAGGGAAAAATCGTTGCTGCAATTTGCGCCGCGCCGTCAGTTCTTGCAAAAGCAGGCATCCTCGCAGGCAGGCAGGCTACTGTTTTCAGGGGGATGGAAGATGAACTGGATGATGCGAAATACGTTGATAAAACGGTAGTGGAAGACGGGAACATAATGACATCCCAGGGTCCGGGGACAGCGATGGAGTTCGGTCTATTGATCTTAAAGAGGCTTACCGATGAGAGAAAAGCGGCAGAAATAAAAGAAAAATTAATGTTCAGATAGCCATTATTTGTAAGCCGCCGGAGGGATTTGAACCCTCGATCTGCTGATTACGAATCAGCCGCTTTGCCGGGCTAAGCCACGACGGCATGGAAGTGCTGTATATCGCTATTTTCGACTATATACTTTACCTTATTAACGCATAATATTTTAAGTAAATAAAATTATTAAAAGAATATGCTGGATTTATTAAAGATATTATTCTGTACGCCTTTCCTGATCTACTCATGCTATACTGATATTAAAACCCGCCGCGTGTCAAATAAGCTTTGGCTGGTCATGATTTCAGGCAGCGCAATTTTCGTTCTTTACGATATACTGACAAAAGGAATACCGTATATTTTGCACCTCTTTATCTCAGCAGGTTTGATTTATATACTTGTGTATATCCTTTTTCAGCTGGGGACGTTCGGAGGCGCTGATGCAAAGTCCCTGATCGTTATATCAATAATCCTGCCCTCTTATCCTGCATTCAATACGCTTGGATTTGATTTTCCGCTAAATAAGCCACTTATCGACCTTTTCTCGTTCGGGATACTTGGAAATGCCGTCCTGTTGACCGTGGTTGTTCCGCTCGGTCTGGCTCTTTATAATATTTCCAGGATGGGCTTTCATATCGATAAACCTCTATACATCTTTATAGGCTATAAATCCAGGATCTCGGATCTCGCAAATAAACACATCAAACTCATCCAGTCTTTTGAAGAAGATAACGGACAGGTAATATTCCGCTTCAGACGGGGCGGAGTAGAGATCAACGATGAGGTCATTTCAGAGTTGAAAGTATTGTCAGAAAAGGGGTTGATAAAGGACGAATTATGGGTTACCCCGGGACTGCCGTTCATGATCCCAATAACCCTTGGGTTCTTCGTTGCTGTGTTTTATGGGGATATGATAACGGAATTGACAAAATATCTAATATTTTTAAGGTTGAATTGATACAGTAGAAATCTGCTTATTTTTTTCAAATTTCGTTACTACAAAACAGTTTTGTTTTATATAAATTTTTTATTAAACGTCGAATCACTACCCGATTCTCAGTAATTCAAAAATGTTTAATCACAGTTAATTTAATTTTATAAAAAATAAGATGAAATAAGTAAGCATAGCAGCTTTCTGCAGTTCCCTAGAGTTCGCACATCATAGTACAATGCAGAACGTGGACGGGCTTAACTTCTGTGTTCGGGATGGGTACAGGTGTTTCCCCGCCGCTTTGACCGCCATACTCACTTATGACAAGGATACCTCGGACTTAAGTCCGAAGCCTTGGTAAAACACAATCTGGATATCGCCCGAATGTAGCAGAACAAATCTAGCGCGGACGTTAGTGGTCGACGGACTCAACACCTCGTCACCTTGGTGCTTACATCCCGACTCTATCAAACTCGTCTTTTACGAGTGTCCTGAAGAGGTCTCTTTTTAGGTGTGGTTTCAAGCTTAGATGCTTTCAGCTTTAATCCTTTAGTGCGTAGCTGCCCTGCGTTGCCTTGCCAGACAACAGGTCCACCAGTGGCACCGTTGCACAGTTCCTCTCGTACTAAATGCAACTTACCC
>CABMHZ010000296.1 GCA_902386115.1 uncultured archaeon
AATAAATGTCGCAAAATTCAAGCTGCTCCTGAATGGAAGTGAGTTATCAGATGAGTTATTGTCTGCCGTAGAAGGGGTGACCATTGAAGATGAACTCAATCTGCCGGCTATGTTTACCATCAAGTTAAACACGGTTGATTTTTTTAAAGGCGATTGGAGAGGCGTTGATCTTAAGACCTTCAAGGTCGGAGACACTGTAAAAGTTTTCATGGGCATCGACAGCACGGTAGAAATGATGACAGGCGAGATAACTTCCCTTGATTATACATTCGGTAATTCTTCCAATGTTGAGATAAGAGGTTATGACAGGCTTCATAGGCTCAGGTTCGGAACAATGAGGCGATCGTTCAAGGATGTTAAAGATAGTGATATCGCATCAACGGTCGCGTCTGATGTCAGCCTTTCACCCAATGTCGAAGATACGGGAACTATCCATCCTTACATATTCCAGAATAACCAGACCAATTATGAATTCCTCATAGAACGCGCAAACCGGATAGGTCATGAAATCCTTGTTGATGATAAGACCTTTATTTTCCGGAAATCCCAGGAAGATAAAACTCCGGAAATAACACTCCAGTATATGATAGAGTTGCAAAGTTTTTCGGCTCAGATAAAAACGCTGACAGAAGGGAGCAAGATCGAGGTCAGGGGCTGGAACGTTAAAGACAAGGAAGAAATAACTTCCACAGCTTCAAAAGGCAGTGAGATATCAAAAATGACAGGTAAAGATTCAGGGTATGAAATGTCTGAAAAAGCATTCACCGCATCGGCGGTTGCCATAGTGGACGGTACAATAGTAGATTCAAAAGATGCTGAAAATATTGCAAAGGGGAAGTATAATATTTTTCTTAAAGAATTTATAACCGGTGAGGGAGTCTGTGGAGGGAATCCAAAAATACGGGCAGGGAAAACCATAGAGATCAAAGGTTTGGGCGAAAGGCTCAGCGGCGCATATTACATTGCTTCAACTGTTCATTCCATCGATCAGGGTGCATATACGACGACATTCAAGGTGAGGAGAACCGGGGCATGAGCATTACTGAAATTCTTGAGCCTGGAAGGAGACACGACTCTAAAATGAATGGGGTGGTTGTCGGTATTGTCACCGATAATAAGGATCCTGACGGGCTTGGACGCATAAAAGTGAAAATACCCCGCATTAGCGGTGAAGAAGAATCGAACTGGGCAAGGGTTATTTCATTCATGGCAGGAAAAGAACGGGGCGCGTTTTACTTACCTGAAGTGGATGATGAGGTTCTCCTGGCGTTCGAATACGGCGATATAAATATCCCATATGTGATCGGCTCATTATGGAACGGCAAAGATAAGCCGCCTATCACGAACGATGACGGGAAAAATAATTTCAGGATAATTAAATCACGAAGCGGTCATATCATACGTCTTGACGATACGGATGGGAAAGAAAAGATCGAGATAATAGATAAAACTGAAAAAAATATGATCGTCATTGATTCAAAGGATAACAAGATATCCCTGACATCAGAAAAGGATATTGAAATATCAGCGCCAAACGGGAAAGTAACCATAAACGCAAAAGATATTGAAGCAACATCGTCTGCATCGGCAAAGATCGAAGCCTCATCGAGTATGGATCTCAAGGCTTCGGGAACTATGACAGTAAAAGGGGCTACGGTGAATATTAACTAATTATGGGACAGCCGGCAGCGAAACAGGGAGACCAGATCATGGCAACAGATATACATATTATTATGATACCAGCGGCGCCGTCGCCAATCCCGACTCCTTTACCGCACCCGTTCACAGGAATCATAAACGGGAGCCTCAGTTCTGACGTTAATATTATGGGAATGGCGGCAGCTACTGTTGATTCCACCGCTTCCAATACCCCGCCTCACATTCCACATGGCGGTCCTTTTCAGAGCCCTCCGTCGAATAAGGCTACTATTAAGTTAGGTAGTACGACGGTGAAGATAAACGGGAAAATGGCAGCAAGAAATGGAGATATGGCTATGACATGTAATGACCCGACAGATCTTCCGTCAGGAACAGTAATGGCAGTCGGTACTGTTTTAATTGGAGGTTAAATGACAGATGCGGATTTCTTAGGAAGGGGGTGGAAGTATCCTGTTTCCATTGAAAACGGAAAAATAATTTCTTCCGAGGGTTACGATTCTATCCGGGAATCCATAATGATCATTCTTGGTACTTCCAAGGGGGAACGGGTCATGAGACCGGATTTCGGATGCGGGATCAACCAGCTTGTTTTTGCTCCGAACAATAGCGCAACAGCTACACTTATAATATTTTATATAAAAGAAGCATTGCTGAAGTGGGAGCCCCGGATTGACGTACTTAAGGTGAACGCGGAGCCTGATGAAACAGAACAGAACAAACTTATAATTTCTATAGATTATATGGTAAAAACTACAAACACAAAGGAAAACCTGGTGTACCCGTTTTATCTTGAGAAAGGTGGGATCTCATGACGACAACCCCGCCAAAAATCGACTCACGGGACCAGCAAAAGTTGTATGAACAGGTAAGAGACCTGGCTCTTTACTATTGTCCCGAATGGAAAGATGAGGCTGTGATCGGGTCTGATAAAAATGCCGAAGCACTTATGCGTATCTTTGCCAGGATGATGGAGATAATAATCCAGCGGTTGAACAAAATCCCGGACAAGAATTTTCTGGCTTTCCTGGATATGGTAGGGACAAGCTTATTCCCTCCCAGAGTGGCGAGGGCGCCGCTGACCTTTACTATGGCAAAAGGGGAAACCAAATACCTGAAAATATCGGGCGGGATCCAGGTCGCTACTACACAGACAAAGGAAAAAGAAGCCATTGTTTTTGAAACTGCAAAAGACCTTACTATCATCTCGCCTAAGTTGACAGGGGTAGTAAGCATTTCACCGGATGAGGATAAATGGGCAGATCAAACCGCTATTTTATCTGGAAATACAAAGGAAACTGTTGTCCTTTTCAAAGGGATAGGTCTTATTCCTCACCGTCTTTACATAGGCGACAGTGAACTTTTCAGCTTAAAGGAAAAAGCTTCTATTACAGTTGATATTACATTCAATTCTAATATAACGGGGATGGTCCCATGGAATGTGAATTGGTACTACTATGATGAAAATTCAGCGCCAAAATCCCTGGATGTTGACTCCATTACTTCCCAGGATGTCGTAAAAAATGAAGGGAAAGTTACCACTTATTTGAAGATAGCAAGTATTAAATTTAAGCCGGTAGGGGGAATTTCGGAAAAGACCCTTACGGAAAAACCTCAAAAAATTAGTTGGATAAAACAATGGATTTATGCAGAATTGAACGTCCCGATTCAAAAAAATAAATTGCCGATAATCAAAACGATCAAAGGGAATGTTTCGATATCTTCCATCGGTTCTCCTGTCCCTCCGGATATTGCTTTTTTCAATAATTTCCCGATCGATCTGACGAAGGATTTTTATCCTTTCGGGGAACGACCAAAATTCAATGATACTTTTTATATTGGGTCAAAAGAGGTCTTTTCTAAAAATGGGGCAACTGTAACTCTGGCATTCACACTTTCAGAAGGGGTGGATAAACCTGAACCTCAAAATATAAAACTTCGATGGGAATTATGGAACGGAGATAAATGGGACCTGATAGGAGATACTACCAGTGAAGGCTTAAAAACGGATGATTTTACAGACGGGACAAATGCTTTCACGATCAAAGGTTCAGAGTGTAAAGTTATTTTCAAAATCACAAAAACAGAACCGCTTGAAATTAATGCCCAGGAGAACCACTGGATCCGGGTGCGCATTATCGAAGGCAATTACGGCATGGAAGCAAAATATTACGAACAGACCGTAGCCACAAATGAGCCTGCTGCAGTCACAGATGTAAAGGCTTCAGGCATTAATAGAATGGCTGCAGACACGAGTGTAAAACCTGTATACACAAACTATCTGGTTGAGATCTACAATGGAATAAAACAAAAAAAGGTTGTCTTAGACGATGGAACTATAACCCATGTACCCCTGAGCGGGGAGAAGACCGAATGGATAGTAAGCCCGCCCACCTTCAAGCCACCATCTATAAAGAAATTGACCCTGGAATATTCTTTTGATTCAATAAAGAAAATTCCTGAAGTGGTTCTTACGTACAATGATTTTACTTACAGCGAACAAACTGACGCGTGTAAGGATGAAACCAAAACCTTCACCCCATTCCAGCCTGTTGCAGATACGCAGAAAGCGGTCTACCTGGCGTTTGATAAGGATATTTCCACGCTTCCGGTTACTATGTTCTTCCCGCTCCTTGAAAATATGTTCACTGTTGTCTTGGATCCTGCATCAAACACCCCTCCGGTCATTGCATGGGAGTACTGGACCGGCAAGACATGGTCACTTCTTAGCGCTGAAGACGGAACCAGGAATCTGACCAGGATGGAGATGGTACAATTCCTTGCTTCTGATGACGTGAAAAACAGGTACTGTTTTGAGTTCGGATCAGAATATTACTGGATACGTGCAAGATTAGACAAAGGCAATTATGAAAATTTCCCCAGATTGAAAGGCATCTATACAAATACCGTCTGGGCATATAATCACATTACTGTTGACAGCGAAATAATGGGTTCAAGCAACGGTAAAACCAGTCAGGTTTTTAATTTTTCCCATTTCCCGGTTTTGCCAGGACAAAAAGTCAGGGTGCATGAGATATCGCTTACAGATGAAGAGAAATCTACGATCCGCCTTGAGGAAGGAAAGGATGCGATAGAGGAAACAAAGGACGATGATGGCAATATTATCGGGTACTGGGTACGGTGGCATGAAAAGAACCATTTTTACTCTTCAGGCACTCACAGCCGCCACTATACAATTGACCGCAACAAAGGGACGATAACCTTTGGTGACGGCGAAAGGGGTATGATCCCTCCTGCGGAAAAGGATAATATCCAGTGCAGTTACCAGTACGGGGGAGGAATGAAAGGGAATTTTGTGGGTTTGCGCTCCATAACAAAGCTCAAGACGGCTTTTCCTCTTGTCGAATCAGTAACCAATCAGGAAGATTCTGATGGCGGAGGGGATCAGGAGGATCTTGACAGGCTCATGGAACGAGGTCCGCAGACGATCAAGCATCGTGACCGGGCGGTCACTTACGAGGATTTTGAATGGCTGGTGAGGGAGGCTTCCCCAAAGGTCGCCGCGGTTAAATGCCTCCCAACCACAGACCCTGGAAAGAATTTCAGACCAGGCTGGATAACTATGATAATTGTGCCGGATGAACGCGAAAACCCAAAACCGGTCCCGACTATGGGATTGATAAATCAAATCGAGGACTATATTTTCTACAGGACGTCCACTTACCTCACAACAAACTCTCCGCAGATCAAATTTGTTGGTCCCGGCTATATTCAGGTGGGAGTTGAGGCGATGGTATATTTCACGTCTATAACAGATGCCAAGATCATCGAGGGAAGGATCATCGACAATCTTAAGAGGTTCTTTCACCCTCTTATGGGCGGCCCGGGAAAAAAGGGATGGGATTTTGGCAGGAATGTGTACATATCAGAAGTTTATGAGCTAATCGAAAATACAGATGGCGTGGATCATGTGGGAGAGCTGTTTCTAAAAGCTTCTATACAGGTATATGAACTGATCCTGGAGGATAAAATAAATATCACCGGAACTTACCCTGAGAACAGCAGGGTAGAAACGACCGATGGAAAAATCACATTTTCCCTGGCTGAAAAGTTACCTGAAGAAGAGATAGATACGCTTAATGTTGTGGGTTTTAAGGAAGGGGATAGCATAATATTGAGCCATTATGATAAGTTTTTATTTTGCTGGGAAGAAATTCCCGGAAACGATAGCCTGAAATTCATAGATTTCCTAAAGCAGAATTATAGTATTGATTGGGTAAAAACAGGAAAAATTGAAAAAATCGATAACCTTAGAACTATCAGAATATCTGCTGAAAAAAATTACCTTACACTGAATCTTGATAATTACGAAACAAAAGTTACCATGATAATAGATGACGGTAGAACTGATGAATATAGTGTCAAGTTGAAAAATGATAAGCTAAACATATACAAGGATAAGAGGGCAAACCTTGTAATAAGGTCAGTATCCCATGAGAGGCTGGGTGATATCCTTGAATGTGAGTCGTCACAGTTAGATAATGCATATCCTGTGCAGAGTATTGTCACGACCACGGATGGGCGGATCAGATCTTTCATTCTCAATGAGGTTCCTGCAGGCGATATAAGTCTTATTCCACTCAAGATTTCAACCCCCAGGGATGGCGAAAGTTATAGACTGAGCCGTAGAGATGATCCTTCAAAACAATTGACTGGAAAAATAAAAAAAGTGAATGATCATGTTAATAAAATATTCATTGAGACGAACTATATTGTTTATTCAGGCGAGCATTCGGTGAACACAAAAGTAAGAAGAGGACCCGTATATCCGTATCTCATGAATACCAATCAAAAGGAAATACACGATCTGAACAATGAGCAAACAAATTGCAAACTGAATGAAATGAGTAGAGATAATATGATTTTCATTAAAAATATCGATAATATCGGTAATTACGATTACTGCCGGTGGTGCTTTGGGCCGGAAATGTCAAAACGATAAGGTGTAAAGATGTCATTACCATTGCCAAACCTGGATGATAGGACTTTTAATGACCTGATGAAGGAAGCACGCTCCCTCATACCTGTATATAATAAGGAGTGGACAAACTATAATCCTTCAGATCCCGGAATAACCCTGCTTGAGCTTTTTTCATGGTTGACTGAAATCTCCATTTACCGGACAAATAAAGTTCAGGAAGAGAACTATCGAAGGTTCCTGGAACTTCTTGGTATCGGATACCTGTTCAGGTGGAATGAGATCCCCGGAGAGGACACGAATGATCTGATCGATTATTTCTCGAAGACTTATGGCGCCAGCTGGACGAAAATGGCACGGATTGATAAATTCGATGGGGGCAGCACTGCAAAGATCTATCTTGAAAATGAATTTGAAAATAAATCTATTCTTCTCAAGTTTAATGATAATAAAGACAAAGTGACGATCATATTAGATAATGGGGGCATTCACGACTTAACTGTAAAAAAAGAACTGAGAATTTACGATAAACTGGAATCAGGGTATTTGTTCAGATGGGATAACGTCCCCGGGAATGACAAAGACAAACTTATAACTTTTATAACGCAACGAGATAATGAATCTCAATGGATAAAATATGCAAGCCTTGAAAAAATCGATAACGATAAAACTATAAAATTCTCCAATGGAACGCAATTTATTCTTTTGCAGCTCACTGATGAAGATAATAAGGTCAAATTATATAAGGATAATACTACCGGACTCCCTGAGTATGAATTTGACGTGATAAAGGATCTGAAAATATATGAAACGATCGAATTTGATATCCGCAGAGGTCTGGACTCCATATCGCAGCGATACAGGGCGATAACGTCGGAGGATTTTGAAATCCTGTCAAATGAGTGTATTGAGGCATTACAGAAAGACCTTTCCGGAAGGGCAATTTGCGTTAATAACAGGGACCTTGAATATGGTAAGGCTACAGGTGAGGATTCCCAACCAGGTCATGTTTCTGTTATCATCATTCCGGATAATGAAAAACCTGAATTCACCTGGGATGACATCCCGGGAATAGATAACACCAGGCTTCTTGAATTCCTTGCGCAGACCTGTGGAGGAGACTGGATAAAAACAGCGAGCATTGAAAAAAATTCAGGTGGCAATATTATAAAAGTTACTGAAGTCACGGACACCGCATCCGATCCCCAAAGTGCCAGGTCTGTTTTGCTGAAATTAAACGCAACGATGGATAAGGCAATCCTGGAATCACAGTTCTATCCCTCATATGAGTTTTTATTAAAAAAGGAGAATGAAAAATTAAACGCATATTGTTATACAGAAGACGGCAAACCATCTGACCTGTTAAAAGACCAGGTCAAGAAATATCTGGCTAAAAGAAAACTCGTTACGACCAGATTGCACATCGTAGACCCTGAGTATTATAATTTGACTCTGGATGTGCATATTTCCTTAAAAAATAATACTCTGGAAAAGACGGTTATTGATAATGTTGAAAAAAGCATAAGGAAATATTTTGACCCTCTTGAAGGCGGAAAAGACGGCAACGGATGGCATCTTGGAAGGGATATTTACCGTTCTGAAATATACCAGCTTATCGAAAGCATACAGGACGTTGATCATGTGGAAAAAATCGAGGTAGGCGGTTCTGACGCAGAATCTGTCAAGCTGGAAGAATATCAGTTGATACGGCTGGATCAAAAAGCGATCAATATAGAGGTGCATAATGAATAGCGGGGACAAAGAGAGTAAATATGCCAGATACCTTCCCTCTATTTACCAGAGGGATAAGGACGATCCCTCTTCGGTTTTCCTGTGGAATTTCCTGAAAGCGTTTGAAAAAGTACTTTCAGGTATTGAAGATGGGGTCAGCATAGATGACAAACCCGTAATAGGAATCGAAGAAATACTTGATAATATCCATAATTATTTTGATCCGCATGAAGCCCCGGCGGATTTCCTGAAATGGCTCGCAGGCTGGGTGGCACTTACACTTAAAGAGGGTGAAACATGGAGTGATGAAAAAAAAAGGGAACTTATTTCCAGGATAGTTCCGCTGTACCAGAAGCGAGGAACAAAGGAAGGTCTGGAGGAATATCTGAAAATATATGTAGGCGACGATGTTAGCGTTTTTGATGACCTTGGCCCTTTAAGGGTGGGTGTCAGTTCCAGGGTGGGTGTGGATACGGTAATCGGAGGGCTCCCGCCGTATTTCTTCATTGTGGACATAAAAATCCGTGCCCCTAACCCAAGGCTCATTGGAGAGAAAAAAAGGGCTATCAAGGAAATAATAGATATCGAGAAGCCTGCACATACGTTTTACAGGATAAACATCAACATAACTACGTTAAGAGTAAACTACTCAAGATTGGAAGAGGATTCGCTATTGTGGTAATGATCAGGAATTTAGGAGGAAAATATGGCAATGAAAAAAGTGAATTACTTTAAAGGTGAGTTTTTAAATAAAGATGATTTCGAAGAAGAACAGAATTACCATGTGAAGATGCTCAGGGAACATAATGAGAACCTGCATAAATGGGGTATTGCTGCCGGACTCGAAGTACCGGTAACCTTTGAAGACGAAAATAATGTAACAATTAATGTGATTGGCGGGACAAAACTGTTAATTAAACGGGGGATGGCAATCGACAATTCGGGACGGCAGATCGTATTAACAGGAGACAGATTGATCGATACTTCCGCAATTATTCCTCAAGGTACAGTTATTCCTGCAGGTAGCACAACTATAGCATTTTCTCTAATAATATATTACGCAGGAGTACCGACTGACGAGAGAGAGGACAATCCCGGAAAACTTGAGTATTCTCGTATAACAGAAGAGCCAGTGATCACCTTTGTCGAAAAACTGCAACCAAATGATCCAAATAATCCTCTTATTCTTGCAGAAGTAACTTTGGATATTAATAAAAAAATTACTAAAATCGATCTAACTGGCAGGAAATACGCTTCCTCGAGGATAGACACTAAATCCATCACATCTGTTGAACTCGACGATGGAGCTGTGACATCTGTAAAAATCGACAATGGAGCCGTGACATCTGTAAAAATCGACAATGGGGCAGTGACATCTAATAAGATCGACAATGGAGCCGTGAAAAGAGAGCACCTTAACAGCGATATTTTTAATAACTTCCTGTCTTCTCCCGATGGAACCATTAGCATTCAGCCTGATATCCCGAACAAAGTTATCAAATTAACGTCCCAGGTCGCAACTGGAGTAGTGGAATTTTCTGGATTTACCCCCTCTGTCCAAAATGTCTCAGATCTGGTCGATCCCGGGTTTGGACCAGGCGCTACATCTGTAATCCTGAGTCTTGATGATACGCATACATCGAATAACCAGGTATTTTTGGGAGATCCTGAAGCTGCTGGGTTTTTCGGTTTGCCTGATGTTTTACTCGGCACCCTTGTCGATACCCAGACAGGAAAGTTCAGAGTGGGAATGCGTGTAAATGGAGTGGCGACATCTCCTATCCGGGTACGATGGTGGGCATTCAAACCCGGTCATGACCAGGGTGATTTGGTTGTGATATCGGTTTCAATTGCTCCGTTCAATCCAGGTCTTCGACCAGGAAGTAAACAGCACTTTGAAGCAATCGTGACGGGAACTGACAATAAGTTGGTCGAATGGAAGGTAGAGGAAACTGACGGCGGAATAATAGATACTACAGGTCTCTATACAGCCCCTTCAATAGCGGGAAATTATACTGTTATAGCCACCAGCAAAGCAGATACCACCAAAATAGCAACGGCAAAAATAGAGGTAAAATCAAAAGTAGCTATA
>CABMHZ010000297.1 GCA_902386115.1 uncultured archaeon
AATTCTTTGAAATTTCCAATTATTTCTGATACTGTGATAAAAATTTATGAGAATAATTATTTTCATCAAGGGCTTTTACTGCAATTTTACCTGCCACCTTGCCTCCTCGAATTGAATGAAATATACCACCCATGGTTATCGGGTCTGCCATTCCAGCCGCATCCCCCACGACCATCATTGATTCGTCAAAAATCCTATCTGCAGGCTGTGCTGGTATTACAGAGGATTTTAATAAGCTAATTTTTCTCCCCTTGAGTTTCTTACTTGCTACCGGATGCTCATTTATAAAATAATTAAAGTTCTTAATAAGGTCATCGCAATGGGAATAAAGACATCCTATTCCGACATTGATAGTATCCTTTTTCGGGAATATCCATCCATAGCCCCATTTTGCTATACCTGGACCAAAATACATCTCATAGTTGTTTAAAGTATTTTCTGCCCATTCTACTTCACAAACAACAGAAACGGCTGTGTTATTACTTTTTGGAAAAAATCCGATATTAAACTTTCGCGCCAGTGTATTGGGACCGTCCGCGAAAATTATCAAATCCGATTCTATGACGGATTTGTCTCCTGATTTTAAATTTTCAACATGAGTCAATACTTTTCCATTTTTTTTAATTACTTCAGTCACGAAAGTATCTGTTCTTAATTCACTTCCGCTCGCCACAGCCTTTTCAGAGAGAGCTTTATCCAAAACTTTTCTATAAGAAGTCACCTGGAGGTTTTTTTCTGCAATTTCCCTGGATTCCAATCCCCATGGTAAATAAAACTCTGTTCCGGTTATGGTTTTTTCAATAACTTCAGAACCCAGCCCAAGTTCATCCACCAAAACTTTTGGAAATCCTCCAGCACAAATGTTTGTCTGCCCGGGTGAACTATCCTTCTCGATCAGGCATACAGAGTAACCTGCTTCAGCGATCCCTCTTGCTGTGGTCGATCCCGCGGGACCTGCCCCTATAACTACGGCGCCATAATTATCCATGTTAACCTCTTACCTTAAATCTGAAATAATCAAAAACTGAAGAAAAAAACTCAGGTTCTTTTACATCCGTCAATTCAATGCAGTCAGGCTTGCCTGCGCACAGGATGCAGAAGTTACAATCCCGGACACGGTTATTGATCTGCGCTTCAATCCCTGTGCCTTCTGGCTCCCCATTTAATGTTTTTTGAATTGGGCAATTGTAAATGCAGCGATTGCATAAACTGCAATCTTTAGTAACAATAAACCTCTTATTGTTGATATCGCGCTTATAGCAATTTAATCTATTTACTATCAAGCCTTGATTTTTGCATGTTTCACTACATTGAAGACACCGAGTCATAATTCACCATCAATCATTATAATGAATGAGAAAGGTTGTATAATAAGTTTTCCGTACCCACTCTACAGAATCGTTTTGTCTCAATATATGATAATTATCATTATTATCAAGTGATAATGATTATCATAATTATATATATCACTGACGATAAATTATAAATACTCCTGCGTGTATGTAAATTAACATAGGTAAATGGTGGTACTTATGGAAAAACCCTATATCTCAATAATTATACCATGTCCTCCAGGAAAAACGCCGGATGCATTGGAACATATAAAAAAATTGAACTACCCGCAGGAAAAATTTGAGGTTATAATTGAGGAAGGTTATAACCCATCTGCACAGCGGAATCGCGGTATTAAAAAGGCAAGAGGTGAAGTAATTGGCTTTACAGATGACGATTGTTCAATGGATCCAAACTGGCTCGATAACACAATGAAATATTTCGGTGATAAGTCTGTTGGAATCGTAGGTGGACCGAATTTAACACCAAAAAATTCCACATTTTTATCTAAATGTTTCGGATTTG
The DNA here is from genome assembly GCA_902386115.1 of uncultured archaeon. Lineage (GTDB taxonomy): Archaea > Halobacteriota > Methanosarcinia > Methanosarcinales > Methanoperedenaceae > Methanoperedens. The sequence continues at coordinate 1,858 of CABMHZ010000297.1, forward strand.
CAATGAGTTCATACTTTGGCGCTGCATCAATGTCAACAAGGTATGATAAAAAAAGCTTGAATAGAAATGCCACGGAACAAAATCTTATTTTTAACAATATGTTTGTTAAGAACGAGATTTTTAAAAAAGGAATGTATCTGAATGAAGCCCTGTTCCCTAACGAAGAGAATGAGTTTATTAACCGGGTTTCAAAACAGAATTATAAAATGATCTATGCAAGTGACGTATCGGTATATCATCCAAGGAAAAGCACGTTTAAAGGTTTTGTAAAACAGGTGTTCGGTTATGGCGCCGGAAGAGCCCACCAGACAAAAATCCAGCCTGACAGCTTCAAAATACTTTATCTGATACCGACTTTATTCGTTTTGGGAATTTTAAGCCTGTTCTTATCTTTCTTATTTCATTTGAAATTATTAACGGAAATCATAATATCAGGGTTTATTTTATATTTCATTATTTCAATCGCCATAAGTCTTAAAATCGCAATAGACGAAAAAAAACCGGCAATATTCCCGTTAATGCCGTTGATCTTTTTTATGATACACATCTCCTACGGCATGGGTTTCATGATGAATTTTTTAAAATTGCACTTCAATATTCCTAAATGGTTCAGGAGCAGTTCATCCCGTCTTGGTGTCAGTTTAGCATGTCCTTTAACCATGATATGCATTGAGATTTTGGCAAATAATTCGGATTTGATGTCTAATCTTTATTCCTGACATCAGGTATTTATTTTATCATCCCTGCAAAATCCGTTATCTTAGGATTCCCGAGATCCTTAAAATCAGTGCTCCAGAACCCATAATTGGAATGATCCCCGAAAATCCCTATCTTTTCCATCCCGTGGTCTGACAGCACGATAAAACTATCTTTTAAAGTGCCGGCAATCTCATCCAGGTCTTTATATATCATCTTCATCATCGCCCTGTTCCCGAAATTCAGGTGACCGATTACATCAGCCACACTGAAATACCCGAGCACAAAATCATGACCCGCTTTCAATGCATCGCTGAATTCCTGCTTAACTCTCCTGTGATGCTCGAAAGCAAGATTATTGTATGAAGCCCTGATCTTATTTTTCTCTTCATCCGTCTTAACATCAAAATAACTCTTAAGAAGCACACGTTCCTGTTCATGCTGCTCTTTGACGTAGTTAAATCCCGGCAGGTCTATTATTTTTGGATCTTTGAACCGCTTGAAAAATGTATCTTTCATGTCGATCCTCGTATTCCACATCTCTTTATCTCCCATAGCCAGGATCTGCTTTTCCATGTTCTTCCCTGTCATAAAAGAGCTCCACAGTACCATTGTCCTTGGCTGCGAGAATTCCGTAATATTTGTCTTACCAAAGAACTTCTGCTTAAGATTAGTGCAGTTGAATTCTTCCACCATTGTATATTCCAAGGCGTCGATAGCAAAAACGATCATTATTCCAGCTCCGTAATTATCCCGCCTGCACAGGTATCCTCTCTTCCGAGCACGAACCTTCCAAGCTCTTCCATCTTATTAAAATTCTCCACGACAACAGGCTTATCAGTCCTGATAATGATAGTTGCCACTTCCCTGTTCTTTATCTCATCTGCATCCTCTGCTATAAGCTCAAGCGTTGAAGAGTTGATGACCCTGCTTATCTTCTCTATCTCGCAGTTCACTTCCTGCGTCGCGCATCTGAAGGTCAGGCTCTCACCCTTCTTAAATGGAGCCCTGTCCATCCAGAATACATTGGCTTTTATCCTTTTCGTTACTGCAGGCATGTCGCCGTCGCTCACTATGACGTTGCCCCTGTCGATGAATAATTTATCCTCGGTAACGATGCCGATACTCTTTCCTGCCTCGGCTTCCGTGACCTTCCTGAGATATTCTTCCACGCTCTTTACCCGCGTTTCTTCACCCGTTGGCAGGACTTTGATCCTGTCACCTTTTCTAATTATTCCGCTTTCAACCCTTCCCGCGATAATGCGCTTGTCGAAACTGTAAACATCCTGCACAACGAAGCGCAGGGGGTTCTGGTTGGCGTTCTCCCGTGTCCTGAAGGTATCCAGCGCTTCAAGAAGAGCAGGACCTTTATACCAGTCCATAGTCCCGGACTTACTGGCAATGAAATCCCCGTTTTTTGCAGAGATAGGTATTACGTAAGACGGTTTGATATTGATATTGGACAGGAAATCCAGAAGGTCTTTTTTCACTGCCTCAAACCTGTTACGGTCGAAATCCACAAGGTCCATCTTGTTGATGACCGCTATGACCTGCGAAAGCCCGAGCATTCCGAGGATGTAGGCGTGCCTCTTTGTCTGCTCCTTCACGCCTTCTTCTGCGTCCACGATCAGCACAGCCGCTTCTGCCTGCGACGCGCCGCTTATCATGTTCTTCACGAACTCCACATGACCCGGGGCATCGATTATCACGTAATCCCTTTTCGCGGTGCCGAAAAAAGTCTGCGCCGTATCAATGGTAATTCCCTGGTCGCGTTCGTCTTCCAGGTGGTCCATCACATATCCGAACTCCAGGTCCTTACCAAGGCTCTCGCAGAGTTGTTTTATCTCCTCTATTTTTCCTTCAGGGAGCGAATTGGTATCATACAGAAGCCGTCCTATAAGCGTGCTCTTGCCGTGGTCAACGTGTCCCACAATTACGAATTTTAGTTTTTCTTCATTCATTTTATTTCCTCTTTTTGTATTCCCCTGAATTGATTCAGGGGGTAAATAACTTATATAGCGTAAATAATCCAAGTAATGTTGTCGCAATGCCTATTATCAGTGTAAATTGCTTTACAGGCATCCTCTTTACAGTATATACGGATAACGGTACGGAGATCAGCGATCCTGTAACAAGATACGGAGCCAGTCCCCAGTTAACATTCGTTCCGACGATGAAATAAGTGATGACACCGATAAAACAGGTGACACCTTCAGAGAGCGCAGTAATGCCTATTGAGTTTTTTGTTTCAACCCCGGACAGTATCTGTCCCGAAACGATAATAGGACCGTATCCCCCGCCGGAAATGCCTTTGTTAAACGCTGCGAGTGCTCCGAGCCCCATGATCTTTTTCCATGAGAATTCATTCCGGGTCTTATGTTTTGCAACGATTATAACGCCCATTGTAATTACAAGTAGGCTGATATACAATTTGAGATAAAATATCGGTAACGCCAGTGCGATCAGTACCGCCACAAATACGCCCACGAAGCTTGACAGGACAAGGACAAATGC
>CABMHZ010000298.1 GCA_902386115.1 uncultured archaeon
CGACATCATCCCGCCCGAGCTACCCCCGCCCCCGCCACGAGTTCCCCCGGGTGTTCCGATCAGTCCAGTTCAAACGCCCTGCCAGCGAAGCCAGTCTGGCGGGTCTGACCCCGGCTGGTTTCAAGTAGACGAACTCTGTGACTCGGATGGTGGCAGGGCTCCTGCCGGAGAGAAGGTTCTGCTGACATGGCCAACCCCACTTCCTGACGGATTATATTACCTGCGGCTCAGGGTGCGCGACGCTGCGATGAATGTGCGAGTAAGTGCACCGCAATTGGTGAAGCTGGATAATACAGGTCCGTTCCCGCTGCCGCGTCCTATCATTACGCTGCAACTTCAGGAAAGTGATGGAACGAGGAAGCCGCTAAAGTGTGGCAAAGTACACAAGGGCGACGGGCTCATTGTTGTAACAGTCCAGGCTTATGACCCGAACATGAGCGCGATCGCGGTAACAGCCCGTGGGAACTCAGGTCTCTCGGTGCCCGTGGTCGATATCACTTCGACGCCACTGTCGAAGAACTACAACGGCAACATCGCAGATCAGGGTTACGTAGTCCCCACCGAGTTTTTGTGGGATCCGTGGAGTGACCCCAACATCGTTCCGTGCTGCTACGTCGTTTATGTTGAAGTGTGGGATCGGGCGATTCTCAATAACAGCTATTCCGGAGGTCATTACAATGCCGGATGGGAAGCGATCGAGATCGGCCTGTAGCGGTTCCTATCCAATAGAAAAAAGGCAAACAAGCGGGTTGCCTTTTTTCTTTTCTTTTTTACAAATCCTTCAAATTGCAAAATTGTTCTTAATATAATATTGTATCCAAGAATGGCTCTGAAAATCAAAAGTACATAGAGCCAATCAGGAAAGCAATTCACGGATATTCTAAGAATTAAAATAAACCTATTCGAGCGCCTTCATCCCAGGTTCTTTTCCATCCACACATTGTTTGCTACTTCAACCATCACATCAACTATCCGGGATACCGGAGGCGAGTAGGCGGTTTCGAGGTGCGCCAGTTCCTTTGCCGTAATCCCGCAATTCATTGCAATCGACAGGGCATCGACCCGTTCTTTTATCCCGTATCCTTCGGATATTATCTGTGCTCCAATAAGCTTGAGTGTATTTTTTTCAAAAAGCAGCTTAAAATACACGGCTTTGCCGCCAGGATAATATCTCGCGGTGGTTCTTTCTTCTGCAAAACCGGTTTTTACTTCGATATTGTACTTTTCCGCTTCCTCTGAAGTTAATCCTGTCGTACCGATATTCAGATCCCGCAAGACTGCTATTCCCGGGTTGGTACTCCCTGTTATGCCGGCTTCCATGCCAAGAAGCTGTTCTGATACTATTCTTGATTTTTGTATGGATGCGGATCCGGTGTACATGAAATCCCAAATACCTGTCGCTTTGTTGATCATGCGGGCACAGGCACCTGAAGCAAAAACTCCTTCTACAGCTTTACCGTTCTTCAGGACTCGCGCTTTTTCATCAATATTTATGCCATTTTCGTCGGTATCAAAACCTGCCATTTTCGCAAGAGTTACCCCTGGCATGAAATCGGTTCCCAGCAGCAATATGTCCGCAGGAAGGGTCAAATTATTAAAATTCACGGATTCTACCCTCTCATTTCCGGTTATTTCCAGCGGCTTACACCCGGTTATTACCCTTATGCCCATATTTTCCAGATACCTGCAAACATATTTTGCCATATCACTATCAAGTCTGTCAGGCATTACATGTTCTCTTTTTTCAACCACTGTTATCTCATGACCACGTTCCCTTAATCCGACTGCTAATTCCAGGTCAATGGAACCTGAACCTGTTATTATGATCTTTAAAGGTTTTTTTAACCTGGAAATATATTCCTCGAAATTTTCAGCATCCTTCAGGGTTTTTATGTGCGCGCTGAACACACCATTAAGCCCTATGCCTTTAACCTGCGGTATTTTCTGCTTTGTACCTGTGGCGATTACCAGGTAATCATAATCAAGCCATGTATTATTGAAGCGTATTCTCCGCCTTTGCGGATCTATTTCCTTCACTTCAGTATCAGTTAATATTTTTATACCAAGCTCCCTGTAGTACTCTTTTGATCGCATGACCAGGTCTTTATACGAATGTATATCGCCTTTTATCACATATGGGATTCCGCAGGGAGAATAAGCAATATCCGAATCTTTTGTGATAACTGTGATATAATAATGGTCTTTTTTGCGTTTTGCAACTGTAGAAGCCACCGGCAGACCGCCCGAACCACTTCCGATTATGATAAGTTTTTCCATGCAGTATTCTATAAGCTTGTTATTAAATATAAATCATCTCCGGGTGCAATGTCGAAAATTAATTTCCAATCTTATAAGACATCCGAATTATGTCATGATACTCCAGTTTAAATGATTTTACCCCAAACTTTACCCAATGCCTTGAAATTCTGGAATGATTTGGGAATAATCTTGGAAAATTAGTTTATATGGTTAATTACATCTTATTATTTGAGGAACCGCAGTAACTTCCTATCCTATCCAAATGAATTACTTTTTTTGGTTCCTCAATATATGTTCCAATTACTGGTAGGATTATTTCTGATATAAGTTTTTCGATTTTGTTCCGAGCAAGATAATTGTTCGAATATAGTATCGTCAACCTCCCAGAACCGAACAAGACATCCGTAATTCAACCAGGTTTCATTGCCCTTTACAGGGAAAGCGTGCAGTTTATGGTCATATATCGGGCTGTCTCCTCAATATCACCAAAACCTGCCATGCGGAACATTTCAGGCAGGAGACCATTGATGTTGTCTGAAGTTTCCTCGAAATGGCGGACAAACAGGGATATCAGGTACATGAGGGTATTGTGCGGCTTCCCGAAGTCGGCTACGTGAAGCTCTCCTCCGGGTCTTATGACCCTGAATATCTCTTTAAATGCGAGGACTTTGTTTTCCCGCGTCAGATGATGAAAAACAAGGCTTGAAACAACGCGGTCAAAGGAGTTATCATTGTAAGGAAGTTCAGAAGCCAGCCCCTGATCCAGGGTAATCGAGAGACCTTTCCTGGCTACTTTCGATCTTGCTATTTCAAGGATTTTCGGGTCGATGTCAAGCCCGGTCACTTCTGCTTCAGGCTGAGCCTTTTTGATAAGTATTGTTAACGTGGCGGTGCCGCAGCCCAGATCAAGCACCCGATGACCCTTCTTGATGCCCATCTGCTCCACAAGGTGGGGCTTTATGGTGGACTCGCGCATTACTGCCGGCATTATGAGGTCATAAAGAGGAGCCAACCTGTCGACCCCGAAGGCAGGGATGTATTTATCTGGATTTTTGGACATAATTACTGTTTTGGTCAGCTTAATGAATAAATGAGTGGGTCGTATCAGATCTTCCAGTCCATGAAAGAGAATATTCAGAGGACGCTTTCAGGCACAAAATATCAAATTGATACTTTATGCCTGCTTCTTATTATCCCCAATGACTTCCTTTGGTGCTTCTTTCTTTGGCTCCGCTGGTTTTGGCGGTATGGTCTGAGTCCTGAACAGGTCGCTGATGCTCTCTTTCGGCGCTCCCGGTACAGGTGGCTTGATGTCAGTGGAAAGACCCATCATGTTTGCAGTAAGAACTACAAGGTCGTCAATGTTCATTTCCATCTTCAATTCGTCCCTTCCGTCAAGCAGGTTGCGCCTGCAGAACGGGCATGTGCTGATCAGTACCTCAGCGCCCGTGGCTCTGGCATCGTTCATCCGGTCTTTAGCCACTGCAAGTGCAAGATCAGGGAGACCCGCTTTCACGCCTCCGCCTGCTCCACAGCATCGTTGTTCATCGCGGTTCCTTTCCATTTCGACAAGCTTTATGCCAGGCATGCTCATCAAAACCTTTCTTGGCTCCTCGAACACGCCTACATGCCGCCCCAGGTGGCACGGATCGTGATAGGTGACGGTTTTATCAAAACTCTTTTCCCATTTGATCTTCCCCGCATCAAGCTGTTCTGCGAGGAACTGCGACATATGGATCGACTCGAAAGGCAGCGGTTTTCCATAGGCACGGGGCCAGTCTATCTTTGAAGTCCTGAAACATCCCGCGCAGGCAAATATTACCCTTTTTGCGCCCCGGGCTTTCAATGCCTCGATATTATGCAAAGCAGCCTTTTTCGGAACATCATCGAGATGCTGCTGACCTGTCCTTATTAGTGCTGAAGAGCAGCACCATTCATCTTCTCCGAGAACCATGAATGGAACATTGAGTTTGTTCAGGATCCTTGCGGTGCTGACGCAGAGCACCTGCTGGTTGTATCCTGCAGTGCACCCGATGAAGTATGCTATATCCGATTTCTCGGCTACTCTGATATCAGGCGTCATCCAGGCGAGGCGGTCTTTTTGCTGCTTCAGATACGGATTGTGTCCTTCCCCGATCAGTTTGGGGAACAGGCTCTGTTTACCATACGGACCAAATCCGCGCTTTACAAGATTTGCACGATTTGCTTCAAAGAGTTCGACGGTGTCAATCCCGGCACAACACACAGTACCGCACATGCCGCATAACGTACAGTTATACAGGTCATCGGTGTATTTCTTCAATTCCTCATCCGGTATCTTTGCAGGTCCAAAAAGTCTTGCCTTCCAGCCATAGCTCCGGTCGACGTATTCCCTCCACCGCAATATTTTATCCCTGGGTTCGATAGCCTGATCCTTGTTCCTTCCGTCATATGTCGGGCAGAACTTGACGCACTCGCCGCATCTCGTGCAGGCATCGTATTCCATCAGTTGAGTTGAGGTAAAATTTTGAAGAGATATTACTGGTTTATTTTTTGTCATATTATTCTCTATATAAGCCGAACTATAAATATTGTTCGCCGTGTTACTAACTATTTTATCTCCCCTATAGTTTTACCTTACAGGATTTAAGGCAAAACGTGACATTTTTCATTACCTTTCTTCAGGGGGTTTCAGATTCCTGAAATTGAAATAAAGAACAACATCATATATTATTTTAAAAGACCCCCCAATAACGAAAGGAGAGAACGCTGTCAAGAGAAGCACTTTACCGGCTATTGCCGGACCAACGGATGAGGCGAGTATTTTTGCGAGATTTGTTGAGGATGCAGCAATTGATTTTTCTTCGGGCTTTACCATCGCAACAACATATGATTGCCTGGGAGGAACGTCCATTTCTGATAGCAACTGACGCAGCAAAAGCAGGGCGACCGCAAGATAAAAATCAGGGGCGAACGGGATGAGTATTAAAAATATACTGGATGGGATGTGAGTAAAAACCATTGTGTTTACCAGACCAATTCTTTTTGCCAGTTTCCCAGAGAGGTAATACGAAAGCGCTTCCAATAGTCCTGCGGCAAAGAAAACTTCTGAAATAATAGTAAGGGGGGTGTTGAATTTTGAGTAAAACCACAGCGACAGGATACTCGTTATTACAAAGCCGCCACCGAGGGAGTCTATTGCAAAAAGAAGAGACAGTTTTGTGATGATCTTTTTACTTTTTTCGGTTAATGCTATTTTTTCCCTGGTAAATTTCACCTCAGATATCCTGGTATAAAGTAAAAATGCAGTTATATTTAAGATAAGATAAAAAGCGAACATAAATTTGAAGGAAAGTATTTTCCCGGTGCCGAAATATGCCTGCAAAAAAATCGGCAGTGACCCGAGAAGGGCGCCCATAGAAACTGCGAAAGTTGCTATTATATTCCAGATTGAGAATGCTTTTGTGCGGTTATCATCCGAAACTGTAAAAGGAAGATATGCCTGTTCCAATGATAAGAAAGGGCCAAGCTCTCTGCCGCTCGGACTGAGAAAACCGATCAGTGCGGCTAATATCAAAAATACGAAATTTTCTGTTACAAGAAAAATTGTCACGCCGATAAGGCTTAATATAATGGAGAAAATAAGCATCTTTTTAAGCCCGTATATGACGGCATATCTGCCTGTGACAATGGTAAAAAGTGCGCCTCCCATAATAGCTGTACTTAACAGAAGCCCTATCAGAAAAGGTTCAAATCCCAGTTCTTTAAAGTAAATTCCAAGGAGAACACTGATAAACCCATATCCGAATGAACGGATCCCGCGATTGAGCAGTATTATTTTGCCATCTTTTGAAATCCAGGTCATAGTTAATCTCAGGGTTAACGCATGAGCTTCTTACTAACGTCTTGTTTAAAATATGCATAAAAAGCATCATAAACTGCAAATTGTTTTTGCATATTTTCTTCATCATCTTTTGAAATTAACCTGAAGCCATCTGCGATCGTCCTCAGACCGGCTGATTCCGGAGTAACGTCAATATCTTCCGGCACATCGGCGCCGTGAACAACTTTAGCTAATTCTTGAATTGCTTTATCTTTTATTTTGTAATGATCAACTAAAACCTCAAATGTGCATTTCCCTTCACCTGAATGAGTAAATTTAGCACCTGGAGCATCAAAGGATAGCGCATTTTCTTTTTTTGCCACGGAAAGAACCTGATCAGGAGGCACAAATATAAACTCTGCCTCTTTATCAATAAAATTCGTAATCAGCCAGGGACATGCGATCCGGTCGACTTTTGCTTTTTCTCTTGTTACCCATTTCATTTTGAACCCTCTCTTTTATCATTGTATTGAATACATTAATAGATTTAAATATGAGCCATGCTTGAAAAGCTGAGTTTATTGCCGGGAGGGTTTTAAATGAACCAAAAGTTAAGGGGGTATGTAACGAACGACGACAACATTTAATATCAGTGGTGATCATTTTCTTCTTGAGGTGAGAGCGGATGTTCATTGAGAGGCTTGTTTCTGAAGGGCTTGCTCATTTCTCTTATATTGCAGGGGATGATAATAATGCATTCATAATCGATCCCAAAAGAGATGTTGATTCGTATATTAAAATTGCTGAAAGCAACTGCTGCAGGATACGGTTTGTTTTTGAGACTCATTGCAACGAGGATTACCTGATAGGATCGCGGGAACTTGAAAAGCGAACCGGTTGCAGGATAATCCATAGCGATCGACTTGATTTTGGGTATGGTGAGCCGGCAACTGAGAATGATACCTTCGATATCGGCAGCATAAGGATCAGGGTTATTGAGACTCCGGGACATTCCCCGGAAAGCCTGAGCTTTGTGATATATCCGTCCTCCGGGGAAATCCCACTTGCTGTTTTTACGGGCGATGCGCTTTTTTATGGCAATGTAGGGCGGACAGATCTTTTTGGCAGTGAGAAAACGAATGAATATTCATCTATGCTTTACGACTCTCTGCATGGGAAGCTCCTCTCCCTGGGTGAGGGAACGATAGTGTATCCCGCCCATGGGGCAGGCTCAGCCTGTGGCGGCGAAATGGCAGACATTGAAATAAGCACGATCGGCTACGAAAGAGCCACAAATCCCATTTTAGGGCTCACGCGAGAGGAATTTATCGAAATTAAAAAGAATGAAAATATTCCGCTGCCCCCTTATTTTGCCAGGATGGCAGATCATAACCTGAACGGACCACCGTTCCTTGAGCCCGGCAGGGTCGAACCCATGGATGCTCTCACTTTTGCAAACGTCATGGGGAACTCCACAATTCTCGATACCCGCTCTCCTCTCTCTTTTGCCGGTGCGCATATAAAAGGTTCTTATAATATCTGGCTCAAAGGATTACCTTCGTTTGCAGGATGGATCGTTGATCATGAAAAGGATATCCTGATTGTGACCGAAAGGCAGGAGGATGTTAAGACAGCGAAACGATATCTTGCAAGGGTCGGACTCGATAAAGTAAAAGGGTATCTGTGCGAAGGTATCGAGGACTGGCAAAATCAGGGAATGATGCTTGAGCAGAGCGGCATTTATACTGTGGATGATCTTCATGAGAAACTGGCAGAAAACGAACAGTTTTTACTGGACGTTCGCAAGGAAGAGGAATATACCGGTGGTCATATTCCGGGCGCGGTGAATATTTATGTGGGAGAGCTTGAGAAAAGGCTGACTGAAATTCCATCAGACCGCCCTGTCGTTTCTGTTTGCTCCACAGGTAAAAGGTCCGGGCTTGGAACGAGCATACTTACTCGCGGGGGTTTTAAGAACGTGCATAACCTTATCGGGGGCATGACCGCATGGAAGGAGAAGGGCTATCCAACATCCAAAGGTTAAAGGGCATACATCAGGATGATAACGTGGGATCATGAGCAGCAATTGTATATTCTGCAGTATTATCAGGGGTGAATCACCTGCAAATTTTGTGTATAAAGATGAAGATTTTGTGGTATTCCATACCAGGAAACCTTCAGCGCCCGTCCATGTCCTGCTGGTGCCTGTTGAGCACATCGAAAGTGTCAATGAACTAAAAGAGCGCAACGTCGACGTTATATCGAGGATGATCCTTAAGTCAAAAGAAATAGCTGAAGAACTGGGTATCAGGGAAAGCGGTTATAAGCTTGTAATAAACGTGGGGAGAGGCGCCGGACAGGTAATATTTCACATGCATATTCATCTCATAGGGGGATGGGGCAAAAGTTAAGTGTATCTCATTTTCTTAATAATTTCAATACTTCCTGCCCGGTAAGGTCGTGCCACTCCTGATATGCATCAGCAACAGCGAATGTCCTTGTTTCCCGGATGTTCGGGCAGAAAATTCCATCAACATAGGGAGCCACAAGATCGATCGCGTTTTTCGAAGCAGTTGGAACAGCGACTATGATCCTTGCCGGGGATAGTCTTTTTATGGAACTTATGGCTGCCAGAAGGGTGTAACCCGAAGCCAGACCGTCATCTGCGATTATCGCAGTCTTACCTTTTAATTCCGGAAATGGTCTTTTTCCTCTGAATATTTCCATCCTTTTGTCAATCTCCCGTTTGACATCTGCGATAATCGGATCAATATCAGAACCGCTAAGTTGAAGCTGTTCCACTAATCTCTCATTGAGCTTTACCTCTCCATCCCAGCTTATCGAGCCGAACCCGGCTTCAGTATTGTAAGGAATAGGAAGCTTCTTGACAATAATCAGATCCATCTGAAGTCCAAGTTCTTTTGCGATAGTACTTCCTACCGGGACACCTCCTGACGGTATAGCCAGTATTATGGAATCTTTTCCGACGTAAGGTTTCAGTTTAATGGCAAGGACTTCCCCGGCATGTATCCTGTCCCTGAAGACATAATTTTTATTTCTGAATTCTCTCATTTCGATTATTTTTGCCATTGGATGCCCACCAGATCGATATTAATCTCAATGTAATTCATGGTTATTTAAAGTTCATGCCGGAACTTGCAGAAAATTATGAAGCTTCAAGTCAGGAAAGAGCAAAGAAATAGTATTTGCATTATAAAACGTTCAACCATCATACTTGCAGGGCGGCACAATAACTGCACAGAGTAAGTACGGGGTGGGCAGCATATTTACTTTTTTGATACCGATCGAGGCAAGGAAGGTACAGAATACTTAAAAAAGTTCTTTTGGTGATCGGATAATCGATTCATAAAAAATTATTTAAAGAATCACGATAATATAATATTCTAAATAATGTGGTACTAATGGTGATATTATCATGATCCCCGTAGAAGCGCGCTCACTCACAAAACGATTTGGAGAACTGACCGCAGTTGATAGCCTGGACCTGACAATCGGATCAGGTGAACTCTTCGGCTTTATCGGACCAAACGGCGCTGGGAAGACAACCACACTTCAGATGCTGAGCGGTCAGATACCGCCCACCTCCGGCACCGCGAAAGTCATGGGCATCGATGTCGCAGCCGACCCCATCTCGGTAAAAGCCGCCATCGGCATAGTCCCTGAACTGGAATATCCGCCAAGTTTCCTAACTGTGGAAGAATACCTGTATTTCGTAGCAGCGGTCAGGGGACTTCCTGACAACGGCAGCGTTGACAGGTGTATAGAGTGCTTCGGGCTTCAAGAAAAACGCCAACCCCTGTGCATGAGCCTCCCCAACGGGCAGAACAAAAAGACGACACTATCAGCCGCACTGCTCCACGAGCCCGGGATACTTTTCATGGACGAGCCTTTCCTTGACCTTGACCCGCTCATCCAGAGGAAGCTGAAAGCATGGCTGCTCGATTTTGTCAAAGGCGGCGGGACTGTGTTCTTGAGCACACACATACTGGAACTTGCTGAAAAACTATGCACCCGTGTCGGGATCATCGATAAGGGCAGGCTGGTTGCAGCGGGAAGCCTTGAAGAACTGAGAAGCGGCGCAGGCGAAGACCTTGAGCATATATTCGTCCGTCTCGTTTCTTAGGAGGATTATGCTTGATCTGAAGATACTGAAATTGATGTTCAAGGAAGAGTTCAGGCTCCAGGCATCTTTTTTTAACCGCTCCTATTTTCTTTTCTCATCACTCACCATCGTACTTTTCACCTTCATTATGGGAATAACTCTTCCCATGCTGCGCCGCGCCGTGGCGACAGATGACCTGCTGCTTGCAGTTCACTGGACACTGCTCTTCTATGGGCTTGGAGTTGGCGGTTTTGCCATGTTCGGGGATCGCATCCTTGAACGCAGGTTCGGGAGCGTGAGCCTCCTGATGGGCAGCGGATACACCCTGCCGCTGCGGTTTCGGAGGCTGTTTTTCCTGTTCTGCATCAAGGACACGCTTTACTACATATTCTTCACCATACTGCCGATGATACTTGGCATTGCGCTGGCATCCGCATTCGTACCCATCTCTCCTGTGGCGCTGTTATTCCTCTTCCTGTCCCTTACCCTCTCTTTCCTTCTCGGTATCAGTCTCAGTGTACTGGTGTTCTCAATGCTGGCGCGCATGCACTCCGCAGTTGTACTGGTCATTGCGGCGGCGGCAGCGCTCTACCTTGGAACTGCGGGAATTGATGTAAAAGCGATCGCCGGTGAACTCCCTGCTCTCGTATTCTACCATTCACATTCATTGTATCTGGCACTTGTTATACTGGCAGTATCGCTGGCGCTTGGGGCGCTCTCGTCCTTTTTCATAAAAGAAGCCCCGACACCACATGAGCGCAGGGCAAAAGAAGCGTACAGGAAGACCGTTCGCTGGACATCCGGGCTTGTGCCGACTTTCGCCCCCATGCTGTCCAAGGATGTCATAGACCTTGTACGGAGCGGCATTATTTTCGCCGTTATACTGACATTCCTGATGCCGCTTGTGTTCTTATATGCAGTAACATGGTATGTCGAATCAGTTATGCTCTGGAAATTCAGTTTTTCGCTGCTTTTTTACGGCGCCATGGTGGGATTCTTCTGCACGCTGCTTTATAGCTGGCTGTCTAACATTGACATTTCAGAATGCTATAATTCCATGCCCCTGTCGATGCCATATGTTATCAGGACAAAATTAATACTTTTTATGTTCTTTACGTTTGTGGTGGCTGTACCTTACCTTGCGGCTGTCGGGTATCTCAGAGGTGAGATGTACCTGTTCTGGCTCAGCCTTATCCTGATGTTCACAGTGGCGGCATACGTCGGTTCAGTCCTGGCTTATCTTACAGGATTGTTCCCGAACAGCTTCCTTCTTGATGCAAAAATATTGCTGCAATTCGCGCTGGCAGTGGTTCCGGTGCTGCTGGCTGAAACACTGTTATCGTTCTATTATCCGGTCAACAGCGGTACTTCAACAACTTATATCGCAGGTCTTGGAGTTGTTCTTGTGGCGGCGTCAATGATACTTCTGGGGAGGCTGGAAAGCCGATGGAAAGGCAGGATGTTCAGGATAGCATGAGATTTCGTAAAATTTCTAATCAGTTTGAATACATCTTCAGCACCCCTTCGCGCCCTTAAACCCTCATCCCTTCCGAATATTGTAGAAGCAGGTGTAACCGACCTTTCGATCCGGTAGAATGCCGGACCTCTTTTACTTGCCAAATCACTGGAAACACGTGCCATGAACTCTATTTTCTTATGAAACCATTCAGGGACTTGTCTTATTTCCTTCACTTTGATAAGCACATCGCTAACATCATGGTCCCGGGGATATTCAATTGCAAGATACCTCAAAGCTCCTTTCAGCGAAAGTTCGCATGTCTCCTGCGCCCTCCTGATAGCCAGAGAATAAGCTTCCTTTTCAAAAGCGCTCTTCGCTTCTTCAAGCGTAAGTCCGGCGCGTTCGATATAATCCAGCGCAAGCTCATCTGTTCTCATATTTCCACGACCTCTCCAAGTTTATAATCCGATTTCAGATCCCAGTAATATTTTTTGTCATCCAGGAATATCTTTTTTGACCCCATTTTTTTAAGTTTTTTTCTGGCTTTCCATTTTATTTATTATGAAATCATCAACATCATAAAGCATTATTCCATCAGTGACGATATCCAGAAGGATAGAAGGATTCTTTTCAACTTCGTAAGGTGTGAGCGGGACGGGGCTGATAAGAGTTCCGAGTTTATTTTTTTTCAGCTCCCGGTATTCCTCAGAAGCTTTCAGGTCTTTCTCAATCGTATTGAAAACTTCAAACCGTCCTTCTTTTCCAAATTTTTCAGCGACTATCAATATATCAATGTCGCTGCCCTCTCCGGCTTCTCCTCTTGCCGCGCTGCCGAAAAGGAGGACTGAGACGAGATCATTTTGTAAGTTTTCTTCTAATTTATCTGCGATGAGGCTGGCATAATTGAGGTAAAGGTTTTGGATTTCTTCTGTCATTTTGACTCCTTATAGTTTATCAGTTTTTACTACATAAACATTTTCAGTCTCTTTCCAATCATCGTTCAAATGCAAAGCCTCAACCTCACAGCCAAGACTTTTTATGTTTTCAACAACATCCATATTCAGGCTGCTATTCTTGAAATCAACATCTGGCGCAACAATAAGAAATTTCAGATTCTCGATGTTCGCATTCCATCCCAATTGAGTTATTCTTGGCTTTATCAAGTCTTTGTATCTTACAAACCATTCAACATACAGGCTCTTGGATAAGCTTTTACCATTGCTGCTTTTCAAAAAGTACGGCGTTTAAATCCTCTGTATCATTTTTAACTTCAACTATAACCAGGGCTTTACTTTTACGGTCTTGTGCCAGAATATCGATATACATTCGAGCATACCTATCTGTATCTTCCCGTTTGATTTTACCTGCCGGAGCCTCATAATATAAGAACTGAAGATCACTCCCGGGCAAGCCATCTTTTTGCATATGTTCTATCAGCAGTGAATGAAGCCATTTCTCACGATAACCTATCCTTTTGTCATTGCGAAATCCTATCAGGTTCTTTGCTTCAGAGACAAAATGATTTAGCAAGTCGGTTTCTGAAACTGGCGGGTTTCCCTGTCCATTATATACAAAATCTATTGTATCCTGATGAACGCTTGTATATCCCTGGTTCAGGATATTCTTTCTCAGCGTCAGGACAAAACCATTGGGGTCAATCTTTATTTCAGCAACCCGGAGCCCCTTCACAATGAAAGTAAAATGCTCTTTTTTGCTGAAACACTGGATATGCAGGCTTTTATCCAATCCTTTAACCGAGTCAAGGATTTTCTTGCATTGATCACGCGCTGCTGTGGAATGTATCCTGCTTAAATTCTCTGATTCGGTAAGCCAGAGGTCAGCAGTATCGTCAAAAGGACCGAGAACCAGGCTAGCTGGATTTTTTGAAGGTCTGGAAGAGAGCATATTGGGTGGAAGGACGGAGGGCATCAGGTTTACGTTATGGTCTTGCTGGATATATGATCGATGCTGTAAATGGTCTTTTCTGGCGGCTGTGTGCCATTTGTTGCAGAGGGAGCAGAAGAAGTATTTTGCAGAGGGGGAGTTTGTGCTGGTTTCGTCGAGATGTGGTAAATGCTGATTGCCAGTGGATGAAGGGTCGCTGGTGCAGCGGTGCCAGGCGGCGCAAAGGGAGCAGAAGTAGTAGTCACCGGGTTGGTTAGTATGTTTTATTTGGATATTAGTCATTAGAATTTCCTCAAATTGTGAAATAATCTTCAATCGAGTTAGTTCGATTTTTTATACTTATACTGGTAAGGGATTGTTACAAAATAACTTGCTTATTTACCCCTTGTTTTTGGACAAATTGTATAATTCCATTCGCCATGGAAATCGTTCTTTAGAATATTGACGTCAGATAGCTCTTCATCGGAAATTTTAA